>JAICLG010000061.1 GCA_025927515.1 Hyphomicrobium sp. | reverse complement strand
GGCGGAATGCCGAGCAAGTCGAACTGGCCGAGCATCTTGTTGTCGGCGGCCATTTCGCGCTCGCCCTGGAAGACGCGGATCGTCACGGCGTTCTGGCCATCTTCCGCGGTCGAGAACGTCTGACCTTTCTTCGTCGGGATCGTCGTATTGCGATCAATCAGCCTCGTGAACACACCGCCGAGCGTCTCGATGCCGAGCGACAGCGGGGTCACGTCGAGCAACAGCACGTCCTTGACTTCGCCCTTGAGGACGCCGCCCTGGATCGCAGCGCCGATGGCGACGACTTCATCCGGGTTGACGCCCTTGTGCGGCTCTTTGCCGAAGAGCTGCTTGACGACTTCCTGGACCTTCGGCATGCGCGTCATGCCGCCGACGAGGACGACTTCGTCGATCTCGGCTGCCTTGAGACCGGCGTCCTTCAATGCCTTTTCGCACGGCGCTTTGGTGCGATTGATCAAGCCGTCGACCAGGCTTTCAAGCTTGGCGCGCGTCAGCTTCATCGTGAGATGCTTCGGGCCGGACGCATCCGCCGTGATGAACGGCAAGTTGATTTCGGTCTGCGGTGCGCTGGAAAGCTCGATCTTCGCTTTCTCGGCGGCTTCCTTGAGGCGCTGCAACGCCAGTTTGTCGGAGCGCAGGTCGATGCCCTGCTCCTTCTTGAATTCGTCGGCCAAATAGCTGACGAGCACCATGTCAAAGTCTTCGCCGCCGAGGTGCGTATCACCGTTCGTCGACTTCACTTCGAAGACGCCGTCGCCGATTTCGAGGATCGATACGTCGAACGTACCGCCGCCGAGGTCATAGACCGCGATGGTCTTGGCTTCTTTCTTCTTGTCGAGACCGTAAGCGAGCGCCGCCGCCGTCGGCTCGTTGATGATGCGCAGGACTTCGAGGCCCGCGATCTTGCCGGCGTCCTTGGTCGCCTGGCGCTGGGCGTCGTTGAAGTACGCCGGAACGGTGATGACCGCCTGCGTAACCTTCTCGCCGAGCTTGGCTTCCGCCGTCTCTTTCATCTTCTGCAGGATGAACGCGGAAATCTGCTGCGGCGAATACTGCTTGCCGTGGCTCTCGACCCAGGCGTCGCCGTTCGTTCCCTTGACGATCTGGTAGGGAACAAGCTTCAGGTCCTTGGAGACCTCGGGGTCGTCATAGCGCCGTCCGATGAGGCGCTTGATCGCAAAGAAAGTGTTGGTCGGATTGGTGACCGCCTGGCGCTTGGCGGGCAAGCCGACGAGGCGTTCGTCATCGGCGGTAAATGCAACAATGGAGGGCGTCGTGTTCGCGCCCTCGGAATTCTCAAGAACCTTCGGCTTTCCGCCTTCCATGACGGCGACGCACGAATTGGTCGTGCCGAGGTCGATCCCGATAACTTTAGACATTCTCGTCAATCCTTCTCAGTTGCGGCAGACCGGGTGGACCCTGTTTGGCATCCAACGTGCCCGCCCACGAGGGGGCTCAAAGCACCGGTCCCCAGGATTTCAATGGTGTGACCGACGGTTATATAAGGTGCTGTTTTCGGCGTGCAACGGCTTCTCGCGCCGCCGGAAATCAACTTTAAAGCCAATTCGTTTCGTGATGCTAGCATAGACTATCGCTGCGACCATCGCTGCCAATCACGGTCGATTTCGGGCCGTTATCACCGGATTGCTCGGATTCGAAGCTGCTTTGAGCGTGCCGGTTTCCTCCCGATACCAGCACGCAATTCCGCGCGAAAAGAGGTCGCAGCGCCCGAAGCGAGACGTCGATAAATTTCGAAACCGTTAATCAGCAGACGGCGCCTCCGGTGCCTCTGGCTTGGCTGCCTTGGGGCCTCCGGTCGAGACAGCCACCATCGCGGGGCGCAGGCAGCGGTCGTCGATTAGGTAGCCGACTTGAAAGACTTGAAGAACGGTGCCGGCGGGCACATCGGCATTCTCCTGCTGCATAACCGCCTGATGATGATGTGGATTGAAGGACTGGCCGACCGGATCGTCGACGACGATGCCGTGGCGTTCCAGGATGCTGCGATAATCACGCTCGGCGAGAATGACGCCGTCAAGCAAGGTCCTGAGCGCCGGATCTGACTCAAGGGCATCTTTCGGAACCGCGGAGATGGCACGCTGGAAATTGTCGCCGACCGACAGGATGTCCTTGGCGAACTTGGAGATTGCGTATTTGGCCGTCTCCTCTTTCTCCTTTTCGAGGCGGCGGCGTACGTTCTCCGTCTCGGCGACGGCGCGCAGATACTGATCCTGCTTGCTTGCAAGCTCGGTGGTCTTCTTTTCGAGCTCGCCCTGAAGAGCGGCGATCATGGCTTTGAGCTGCTCGGCCGAAACCGCCTCCTGCTCGAGGTCGGGGATCGCAGGCTCTTCAATCGGCTTCTTATCGTCGCTCATGTTTCTCTTCGCTGGGATTGATCTGGCCCGATGTGTGACACGAACGGGTGACGGGATATCGGCTGCGATAGGTTAAAAATCAAGGCGGTTCGAATGCCGGACGCCCGGTTCTCTAGCTATGACTGTTAAGGAATGAGACGGCTGACCAGCTTGGCCGTGTAATCGACCATCGGAATGATGCGCGCATAATTGAGCCGCGTTGGTCCTATCACGCCGAGCACGCCGACGACGTGGCGCGTTTCGTCTCGGAACGGCGCAACGATCAAGGATGAGCCCGAAAGCGAAAAAAGCTTGTTCTCCGATCCGATAAAGATGCGTACGCCCTCCGCTCGGTCCGAAGCGCCAAGCAATTCGACGATGTCCTGTTTGGTCTCGAAGGCATCGAACAACTGGCGAATGCGTTCGAGGTCTTCGGCGGCGGTGACGTCTTTCAGCAGGTTGCTCTGGCCACGCACGATCAGGCTCTTGCGATTGTCGGCGACGCCGGACCATTCCGCGAGGCCTGCTCGAATGACCTTCTGCGTCAACTGGTCGAGCTCGGCCTTGGCGGCAGCGAGCGACTTCTGCAATTCGGCCTTGGCTTCGGTGAGCGTCATGCCGCGAACGTACGTGTTCAGATAATTCGAGGCTTCCTGCAAAGCGGACGGCGGCAGGCCTTCCGGTAGCGCGATGATCCTGTTCTCGACATTCTGGTCCTCGTCGACGAGCACGACGAGGCCGCGTCCGGGTTCGAGCGGCACGAATTCGATGTGGCGGAGGCGTGCGACCTGCTTCTCGGCAAGGACGACGCCGGCGCAGTGAGAGAGGCCCGAGATCAGCTCGCCGGCTTCGCTCAGCAGCTGATCGACGGATTTGTCGCGGCGGTAAGCAATCTGCGTTTCGATCTGCCGCCGTTCCTCCGGCGTCACGTCACCGACTTCGAGCAAACCGTCGACGAACAGTCTCAAGCCGAGTTGCGTCGGAAGGCGGCCTGCCGACGTATGCGGCGAGGCGATAAGGCCGAGCTGCTCGAGATCCGACATGACGTTGCGAATTGACGCGGGCGAGAGGCTCATCGGCAGGGCGCGCGACAGATTGCGCGAGCCGACAGGCTCGCCGGTCGCCAGATAGCTCTCGACGATGCGCCGCAGGATCGTGCGCGAACGCTCGTTGAGCTGCTGCAACGGGCTTTCGCCGCCGAGAAGCGTCGCGGCTGTGATGTGTTCGTCCATTTTCACCCGGCGAGTCTATGAAATGGCGGTGCTTTCCGCAAATCGGCTTGCGGGTTATCCGGCTTTAGGGTTGAAGGGCCGGGGCGACTTCTTTAGCCTTCTACGTAACCATAAGGTTTTCAGGAATAATATGCGACCTTCCAAACGCAAGCCCGATGAGCTGCGCCGCGTTTCCATCGAGCGTGCGGTGTCCAAACATGCCGAAGGCTCTTGCCTGATCAAGTTCGGGGACACGCATGTCCTTTGTACGGCGAGCCTCGAAGAGCGGCTGCCGCAGTGGCTTAAAGGCCAGGGGCGGGGTTGGGTCACGGCCGAATACGCCATGCTGCCGCGTTCGACGCACGAGCGCACCCGGCGCGAGGTGACGAGCGGCCATCCCTCCGGACGGACGCAGGAGATCCAACGGCTGGTCGGCCGGGCGCTTCGCGCGGTCGTCGATTTGCCGAAGCTCGGTGAACGTCAGATCACGGTCGACTGCGATGTCATCCAGGCCGACGGTGGGACTCGTACGGCGGCGATCACCGGGGCATGGGTTGCTCTTCACGATTGCATCCAATGGATGAAAATGCGCGACATGGTGAAAGATGGCGTTTTGCGCGATCACGTCGCCGCGGTCTCGTGCGGCATCTATAAGGGCGAGCCGGTGCTGGATCTCGATTACGCCGAGGACAGCAACGCGGATGCCGATTCCAATTTCGTGATGACCGGGACCGGTGGCATTGTCGAGATTCAGGGAACAGCGGAGACGACGCCGTTCACCGAGGAACGTTTCGGCGAGCTGTTGACGTTTGCCAAGAAAGGCATCGGAGAGCTCGTTCAACTGCAGAAGCTCACTGTCGCGTAAACACCAGCGCTCGGGTGTTGAAGCATGTTTGGAGAGTTCGCCTTACTCGCATCTGCAATGTTTGCCGGTGCGGCCCTCTATGTCAGCTTCGCGGAGCATCCGGCGCGGCTTGAACTCGATGACGGGGCGGCTCTCGCGCAATGGCAAGCCAGCTATCCGCGCGGCGCCATGATGCAGGCGACGCTGGCGCTCGTCGGATCGGTGCTCGGTGTTCTCGAATCGCTCGTGACCGGCGACTATCTTTGGCTGGTCGGCGCGCTCTTCTTGTTTGCCAACTGGCCTTACACGTTCATCTGGATCATGCCGACGAACCGCGTGCTCAAGGATACGTTGGTCAATCACGCGGGACCGGTGACGCGCCTTCAACTCCAAACGTGGGGTCGTCTCCACGCGGGGCGGACGATCCTTGGCCTCATAAGCACTGGATTGTTCGTATGGCTGCTGATTTGAGCGATGGATCATCCTCTCTGTCGGTTCTCGAAACGGTTCTCTATGCGCATGATCTTGAGGCGGCCGAGGACTTCTATGGGGGCGTGCTTGGCCTCAAGACGGTCGCGGCGCTCGCCGGGCGGCACGTCTTTTATCGCTGCGGGAACCAGATGCTGTTGATCTTCAATCCAAGCGCGACGCGGCAGCCACCTGCGGGCGGTGCACTTCCGGTGCCACCGCACGGCATGGAGGGCCAGGGGCATGTCTGCTTTCGGGCATCAACCGATGAGATCAGCGCCTGGCGTGCGAAGCTTGAGAGTCTCGGGATCGAGATCGAAGCCGATTTCGAATGGCCCCGCGGCGGCCGCTCGATTTATTTCCGCGATCCCGCCGGAAATTGCGTTGAGTTCGCAGAGCCGCGCATCTGGGGGCTCTCATGACACGGACGTTGGCGCAGGGCTCGAAGCTTGTCGTTGCCAGTCATAACCCGGGCAAGGTCTGGGAGATCAATCAGCTTCTCGCGCCTTACGGCCTCAACGCCGTGTCTGCGGGCGACCTCGGACTTTCCGAACCGGAAGAGACCGAGACGACATTCCAAGGTAATGCGAGGCTCAAAGCGCTTACCGCTGCGGCCGGGTCTGGTTTGCCGTCGCTGGCTGACGACTCCGGACTTGAGATCGACTGTCTCGATGGCGCACCGGGCATTTATTCGGCGCGTTGGGCGGGCCCAGGAAAAGATTTCGGCGTGGCGATGCAGCGGGTCGCCGATGAGATCAAGGCGCGGAACGCCTGGGGGCCTCCAGCGCCGCGCGCCAATTTCGTTTCCGCGCTATGCCTGGCGTGGGCTGATGGCGAGACGCGGATTTTCGAAGGCAAGGTATTCGGATCGCTTGTCTGGCCGCCGCGCGGGGGCAACGGCTTCGGCTATGATCCGATGTTCGTGCCGGAGGGGGCGACCGAGACGTTCGGCGAAATGGAACCGGCGCAGAAATACGCGATTTCGCACCGGACGCGGGCGTTTGCGGCCTTCAAAGGCGCGATGCTCACTCATTTGAGCCCGGCTGCGACCGATACGGGTCTAAGCGTCGGCCGAGACATCGCCGCGCTTTCGGCTGCGGCGGCAAGCCTTTCGACGCGTGTCGAGGCGGCGGCATTCGTCGCGCATCTGAAGGCCGATCTCGAAGCGAACAGAGCTGAATGGGCTTATTCCACTTTGGAGACCTATCTTGGCGCGCTGGAACGGTGTCTGAACGAAGCGCCTTCCAGTGACGAGCCCGCGTGGCGGCAGCTCGCAAAGGCGATGCTGGCGGCGAGCGAGCGCAGCTAAAATGATCTGGAGTGAGCGCCCACGCCTCATGGCCAAGCGGTCTGAGAAAGTTTGAGAGTGAACGATCGCAGGACAGAGCTTACGGGACGGGCCCCCCACCCCCGACCCCTCCCCGCGAGGGGGAGGGGGGAAGAGGCTGGAAAGGCGCCGTTCGGGGTTTATGTGCATTGGCCGTTCTGCGCGCAGAAATGCCCATACTGCGACTTCAACAGTCATGTTCGTTTCGGTGGCTGGGACGAGGAGCGATTTCTGACGGCCTACAAACGGGAAATCGATTGGCTCGCCGATCACATCGGGCCGCGAACGGTCACGAGCATTTTCTTCGGCGGCGGTACGCCATCCTTGATGCAGCCAGCGACCACGGCTGCGATCCTTGAGCACATCGCGAAGCGCTGGGCTCTTCTGTCCGATGCGGAAATAACGCTCGAAGCCAATCCGAATAGCGTTGAAGCTCAGCGCTTTCGCGGTTTTCGCGCGGCGGGCGTCAATCGCGTATCGATCGGCGTACAGTCGCTGCGTGACGATGAGCTGCGCAAGCTTGGGCGCATTCACACAGCGGCAGAAGCAAAGGCGGCGATCGATGTCGCGCGCGCGACGTTCGATCGCTTCTCCTTCGATCTGATTTATGCGCGGCCGAAGCAAACGCCCGACGCGTGGCGAACGGAGCTTGCCGAAGCCCTGGCCCTCGCCGGCGATCACCTGTCGCTCTATCAGCTGACCATCGAACCCGACACGCCTTATGCCGCGCTTCATGCAGCCGGAAAACTCGTCGTGCCAGACGATGATGCGGCGAGCGCACTTTACGAAATTACCGATGAATTGACGGCGGCTGAGGGCTTCGCCGCGTACGAGGTCTCGAACTACGCGCGGCCGGGAGAGGAAAGCCGACATAATCTTCTCTATTGGCGCTACGGCGAATATGCGGGCATCGGCCCCGGCGCGCACGGGCGGATTGTCAGCGCGGGATATCGGCAGGCCACGGTCACGGAACGCAATCCGGAAGCGTGGGCGGCTCGCGTCGAGGAAACCGGCAACGGCATCGTCGAAGCAAACGACCTGACGCGCGCCGAACAGGCGGACGAGATGCTGCTAATGGGTTTGCGTTTGAGCGAAGGCGTGGATCTCGGCGATCTCGCATCGCTTGGTGGCGTGCGCCCCGACCTTCGCGTCATCGATGAACTCGTTGCGCTCGGGTTGTTGGAGACATTGGGCGGATTGGACGCCGCAAAAATCTCGGCTTCCCCGTCTCACCCCGACGACGTCGACGTTATTCGTGCTTGCGCCGGGCCGGGTCTTGTGCCGGAAACGGTCGCGACGGCAGGGATCTTGCCTGTCCGAATTCGTGCCACGCGCCGCGGCCGCCTCGTTTTGAACGCCGTTGTCGCAAAGCTTGCGAGGGGCTTCGTGCCCGCTGCCGCATAGACAATATCGCGAGCGCCATTTAAGCACCGCCCATGCTTCGGGGAATCTACGATTGGACGATGCGCATGGCGGCCAGCGAGCGGGCGCCGTGGGCGCTTGCCGTCGTCTCGTTCGTGGAGAGCTCGTTCTTTCCCATCCCGCCCGACGTCATGCTGATACCGATGGTGCTCAGCAGGCGCGAAAAGGCGTGGTGGTACGCGACCATTGCCACCGTTGCGTCCGTCGTCGGCGGACTGCTTGGCTATGCCATCGGTTATTATCTCTATGACGCGATCGGGCTGCCGATCCTGAAGCTTTATGGGCGCGAGCACGCGCTCGACAGTTTCATGACCTTCGTCCGCGACTACGGCGTGCCCGCGGTCATCATCAAGGGCATGACGCCGATCCCCTACAAAGTCGTAACGATCGCGGCAGGGGTCGGCCACATGAACCTGCTGGCGTTTGTCGGAGCGAGCATCGTGGCGCGCGCCATGCGTTTCTTCCTGGTGGCCGCGCTTTTATATTTCGTGGGCGAGCCAATCCGCGCATTTATCGAGAAGCGATTGGCGCTCGTGACAACGGCGTTTGTGGTGCTGCTGGTCGGCGGCTTCTTCGCGGTGCGATACGTTTTATAGTCGGAGTGTGTGGACATGGCGCTTATGGGAAAAGTCGAACGCGGGGCGGATTACCGGTTCGGTGCCATGGCGCTTTTTCTCGCGTTGGTCGCGATCCTGACGGCGCTCGGTTTTCAGTACATCGGCGGGTATGTGCCGTGCATGCTCTGCCTGATGGAGCGTTACGCCTATTATGCCGGGATTCCGGTTCTTTTCATTGCGTTGGTATTGGCGTCCGGCGGCTATCGAAATACCGCGGCCGTGCTGTTCTTTCTGGTCGCACTCGCGTTTCTCGCAAATAGCGGTCTCGGCATCTATCACGCGGGCGCGGAGTGGAAATTCTGGCCTGGTCCTTCCTCGTGCGGCGGCGGCGAATCCCTGTCGACGACCGTCGGCGGCCTGCTCAACGATCTTCAGAGTATCAAAGTGATGAAGTGCGACGAGGCCTCACTCCGCTTTCTCGGGATCTCGTTCGCGGGCTGGAACGTCGTCGCGTCGCTCCTGATCATGGCCTTTGCGCTGCGCGCCGGGATTCTCGCGTCGGAGCGGCAAAAAATTTCCTGATTTGGCATTGGACGTTGTCCACAAATCTCTTGGCGCGCAAAAACGTTGATTTCGTTGCGCGGTCGATACTGTCAACCGAATACCATCGCGTCGACAGAATCATGCCTTCCCGTTGCCTGAATGTAACGGCTATTCTTGCTTCGTTCGCGGAACACAAGGCTGGGTGGGGCCGTTCCAAGCGTCGAGGGAGTTGTTCGTGGCGTTGAAGTTGCGTCCTGCGGGATCGGTTCCCGAGCTGCCTGCCCTCGGCGGTCCCCGCGAGTGTGTTCGCGTCCCGTCTTTGAGTACGCGTAGCGTTGTTGCGTTTCGTATGCGTCCGTTGCGTAGCGTAGCGTCTGAGTGCGGACGGACTCCAAAAGACGTTCTGTCCGGAACGTTCCAAAACCTTAGGCGAACCGTCTCGACAAAAAGGTCGATGCGTATGTCCCGGCGGTTCGCCCGCACTGCTCATGATGCTTCGCCAGGCGGAGCGCTTCAGGATGCGGTGGGGGAGTGGGCTTGGCGTTCCGTCGGAGATATCGCTCGCGACGTTCTGAAGAAACGCGGCAGGGCCGGAGGAAACTGAGCGAACGCTAAGGCTCCTTATCTTAGCGCGTACTAACTCTCTAGTCCTTGCGTCGAAGTTTTGCGCGTATGCGTCGTGCGTTCACATCAATGGAAATTTGGAGAGCAGCCGGCTTTCCCAAGAAGCTGGCAGACATACGGAGCGTGATCGAGCTAGCCCTCAATCGAGACATCACGTGACACGGTCTCGCGTAGTGATGTCACAGCGCTCTGTGTGTCTGCCGCCCACTTGGGAACGCGAGTGTACCCATCAAAGTTGCTTTAGTCGGTGTTCAAGCGGAGCTGCACAATGACCCCTTCGGTTCCCGATTATCTCAGTCCGATCCAATGGCATCAGGCCGTCGCGGTCAGCCGGCAGGAATGCGCACGGATTTTCCGTGACGGAGGCATGCCGCAAGATGCATTGGCTGCATTCGGACTGAGCGTCGATGTGAGCGCCAATGTCGGTGCGAGCTGGGAGCGCGTGGTCGATCAGATCGCCGCCGAACTCTGCGCGCATCCGATGAAGCGCGCCGCTTAGACGCGTTACCCCCACACCTAACCCCTCCCCGCAGAGGGAGGGGAATCAAATGGAGATGCGTCGCCGCTTCTCTTTCCGTGAAGGGGAATTCTTTCTTGCGGCCGGGATGGAACGTGCGTGAAAGACTGGCTGTGATGCTCTGGATGGCCGGGTCAGCTCGCCGATGGGGTTGACAGCAAGGCGGACGCTTTTCGAATGCCACCATCACGTCATGGCCGCCCTTACCGTCGACAGACATCACGGCGGCCAATCCACGGCAACACGGAGAAGGCGTTCTGACTGCTACGGCTCGAGTTCGGTGTCCCAATAGAGATAATCGAGCCAGCTTTCGTGCAAATAATTGGGCGGAAATAGCCGTCCATTGCGATGCAGCTCGAATACCGTCGGGCGGTACGGCTCGTGCGCCGGGAACATCCCGGCGACCTTCGGCATCATGCCGCCTTTCCTGAGATTGCACGGTGCGCAGGCGGTTACGACGTTGTCCCAGCGTGTCTGGCCGCCGCGCGAGCGCGGAATGAGATGATCGAATGTCAGATCGTTTTTATCGCCGCAATACTGACAGGCGAAGCGGTCTCGCAGGAAGACATTGAACCTGGTGAAGGCCGGATAGAGCGCCGGTTTTACATATGTTTTCAGCGAGACGACGCTGGGAAGCTTCAGCTCGAAGGAGGGGCTTCTAACGAAGCGCTCGTACTCGGAGACGATGTTGACGCGGTCGAGGAACACCGCTTTGACGGTATCCTGCCAGCTCCACAGCGACAAAGGATAGTAGCTGAGCGGCCGGAAGTCGGCGTTCAGTACCAGAGCCGGACAGTTGTCCGGGATTGTCGCGTGAGCATTCACGGTCGCCATAAACCTCGCGGTTTTCTGATCCGTCGAATCGCGTCGTAGCCGTATCAAGGCGCCGGGATACTAGCCGCGCATATCACTTCTGTGAAGCCTCAGAGCCTATCCGACGCAGCACTGCGTTTTCCCGGCTATTTTAGGGCCTTGCGCGAATTTATGACGCGCTTTTCCTCAGACTTCTGCAAGAGCGAGCGCCGCGCGAAGGCATAATCGGCCCAAAGCAGGTGTGCAGCGACAGCGCGCGATGGGCGCCAGCGTTCGGCGATATGCTCGAGCTCGGACGCTGTCGGGCGGGTCTTGAGCCTGAAATGGTGCTGGACGGCAAGCTGTAGCGCGAGATCGCCCGATGCAAACGCGTCCCGGCGCGCCAGCGCAAACATGATGTAGATGTCGGCCGTCCAGGGCCCGATGCCGTGAATTGCCGTCAATGTTTCGATGATCGCAACGTCGTCGAGAGTGTTCAGCGCGGCTATATCGAGACCGTCTTCGACGACGGCCCGCGACAAGGCGCGCAGCGTGCGGATTTTTCCGTTCGAAAGGCCAAGTGCCTTCAGATCTGCATCATTGCTTGCCAGTAGAGCTTCCGGTGCGAATGGATCGAATGCAGCGGAGACACGCGCCCAAATCGCTGCTGCGCTGTGCGTTGAAAGCTGTTGCCCAATGATGATTTTGGATAGTCCCGAAATATCTGCGGGAAACCGTCTCGCAGGCGGAATGCCGGTGCGTTCCAAAATAAGCGACATGATTTTGCACTGTCGCGCAAGCGACGTCGCGGCCATTTTAAATTGGCGCTCGGTGGCGAGTGTTTTGTGCCGGGGTTGCATCACGATCGGTCACTCCGGGACGACACTTTAAAGAGAAGAACGGAGCGCGTAAATTCTCCCGCTCTCACGTGCGGTGCGTCGAGGTGTTGCCAGTGATCGAGCATTAGAGACGGGCGTTCGCATTCGCGTAAAGCGCGCGCCCGAGACGAACGGATTATCTCAACGCATGACATCAGTTACACGCTTTGCGCCATCACCCAACGGGCTGCTGCACGTCGGACACGCGCTCTCCGCATTGATCGCGCACGACACGGCGCGTGCGAGCAATGGGCGGTTCCTGCTCAGGATCGAGGATATCGATCTCGATCGGCGGCGGCCTGAGTATATTTCGGCGATCTACGAGGACCTCAGCTGGCTCGGTCTGACGTGGGAGGAGCCGGTGCTCGTGCAGTCGGAGCACTTCAGAGAATACCTCGCAGCGGCGGACAAGCTGATCGCCATGGGACTGCTTTATCCGTGCTTTGCGACGCGCACCGAGATTGCTGCTGCCGCAGATCCCGAGCAAACGGACCCTGACGGGGCTCCGCGCTATCCGGGACTGTGGAAAGGCGCTTCGGGAGAACAGATCGGGGAGCGCATGGCGGCGGGCGATACGCCGGCTTTGCGGCTCAACATGGACGCCGCGCTACAGGCGCTGAGGTTCAGACGCGGCGACAAGCCCCTGACGTTCATCGAGATCGACGAAACCGGCCGGCGCCAAACAATCACGGCTCAGCCGCAACGCTGGGGAGATGCCGTCATCATCCGCAAGGACGTGCCGGCGAGCTATCATCTCTCGGTGGTGGTCGACGATGCGCGCCAAGGCGTCACGCATGTCACACGCGGCCAGGATCTTCTCGCGGCGACCGACCTGCAGCGGCTGTTGCAAGAGCTTCTGGATTTGCCCGAGCCCGTTTATTCGCATCACCGCCTCATTCGCTGGGCGGATGGGCGTAAACTTTCCAAATCGAACCACGATATGGGCCTGCGGGCTTTGCGGAGCGAAGGCGCCACGGCGGCGGATATCCGGCAGGTCATTGGGCGCGCGTAAATACGGGATTGATTCGCGCTTGGTGGGTTTGCGCGCGGCCCATTCTTTGACAAAACACAGGCAGATGCTCGTGCAACCCATCTCTTGCGGTGGCTTGCAGGCGATTTTGATTCCTGGGTAGCCGCGGTAAATTCGGATATAGGCTTTATTTTAGCTTATTGAAAAAGATAGATTTTCTCTGATTTTGAACGATACCGAAATTCAGGTTTTATCACTTTCCGAGGAATGATGATTTCAGGTCGTAAAAAATAATTAGAATAATAGATATCTCTTATTGTGCATTTCCCCGAATTACAGCATTTTTAACTGCCCGCTAATTTCTCCGCGACATGCTGAGATTCATGCTTTATTTTTCGACAGATTTTCTTGCTGGCAAATTTACCGCGATTTCCCGCGCCGTGGCACGTGTGCGTGGGATGGGTTATTCGCGGTTTAAGCAGCCTGTTGGCAGCGACGCGGCGGTCGCCAATTCAGAACCGCGCCGTTTGACTCTCGTCGAGCAGTGGAATTTGCTTTCCGATATTATCAAGGGCGCATTCGTCAGCGCCGAAGAGGCGACGCGCTGCCATAAATCGGCAGCCCTGCAGCTCGATCTCGCG
>JAICLG010000306.1 GCA_025927515.1 Hyphomicrobium sp. | reverse complement strand
GATTCGACGCTTTTGATCGCAATTTTGCGTTGTCCTTCGATCGTTATCGTTCTGTCGTTCTCGTGAACGAAGTTCGTTGCGCCAGTGGCCATCTGAGTGATCAACGTTCCGCGCTACCTGCGTTGCGCTGGACGGCCAAAAATCCCTGGCCCTCGGTGTTCTCCATTTTGAATTTGATCCAGGTGTACGTGGAGCGCGGGCATCCTGATAACTGTGTTGTGGAGTTACGCTCACCAGTCGACTGAATATCAATCGCTTGGTCCGCCTGCCGCTACTTCCATTATTCAAATCTGTTGCTGTGGAGTGCGCGTGGGATCATTGTGTAAGGACATCCTTTGATCGATAGATGCGCGGAGATCAGGGTCCGCCAATGGTATTGCACATGGCTACCGACCCAGTCGCTTCGTCTGCATCTAAGCAAAGCCGACTCTTGCGTCCGCAAGCAGCCGCAGATCAACCCGGTTTCGCTCGCTGGTTGCCAGGTCTACGCATTTTGCGTCAGTACCAACCGGAGTGGCTCAAGCACGACGTCGTTGCTGGGCTCGTTCTTGCTACGATGCTCGTTCCTGTCGGAATTGCCTACGCAGTCGCGTCAGGTTTGCCGGGCATATATGGGCTTTACGCAACGATTATTCCGCTATTGGCGTACGCTCTCGCCGGACCGAGCCGCATTCTCGTACTGGGGCCGGATTCATCGCTTGCCGCAATTATCCTTGCTGTCGTTCTGCCTTTATCAGGAAGTGATCCGCTTCGTGCAATCGCACTCGCGAGCGCCATGGCAATCGTCTCGGGCGCCGTCTGCCTCGGAGCCGGCTTAATCAGATTGGGCTTTGTAACAGAGCTCCTCTCTAAGCCAATACGTTATGGCTATATGAACGGCATCGCCTTGACGGTCTTGCTCAGCCAGGTACCAAAATTTCTCGGCTTTTCCGTTGAAAGCCATGGCCCTCTCCGGGATCTTTGGTCGATCACCGATGGCGTCTTTAACGGACGTGTGAATTGGACTGCATTCTTGATAGGTGCAGGCGCGCTGGCCACGATCTTTGCCTTGAAGCGAAGCAAGGTCGTGCCGGGGCTATTAGTTGCCGTCGCAGGAGCAACAGCAATCGTCGGAGTTTTCGGGCTGAGCAAGAGTGCTGGTGTGTCGGTGTTGGGACCGCTTCCCCAAGGCTTACCATCTTTCGAAATTCCGTGGATCAATGTCGCGGATTTCACGGAGGTTTTATCAGGCGGCTTGGCTGTCGCCCTCATCTCCTTTGCCGATACGAGCGTGCTTTCTCGCGCCTACGCTGCACGCACTCGAGCGTACGTCGATCCTAACCAAGAGTTGGTCGGGCTTGGCGCCGCAAACCTTGCGGCTGGGCTTTTTCAAGGTTTCCCAATTAGCAGCAGCTCATCGCGCACCCCGGTAGCCGAAGCGGCCGGCGCCAAAACCCAACTGACTGGCGTCGTTGGTGCGCTTGTGGTTGCACTGCTCATTGTTGCCGCTCCCAATCTTCTAAAAAATCTGCCTACGAGCGCCCTTGCCGCCGTCGTCATTGCCTCGGCTATCGGACTGATCGAGGTCCAGGACCTGATCCGTATCTATAAAATGCAGCGATGGGAGTTTTGGCTTTCGATGTTGTGCTTCGCCGGCGTCGCGGTATTCGGAGCGATACCCGGTATTGCACTCGCGGTGATCATCGCCGTTATTGAGTTTCTTTGGGATGGGTGGCGGCCGCACTCTGCCATACTTGGCCGAGCTGACGGAGTAAGTGGCTATCACGATATCAGCCGCCACCCCCGGGCCCGCCTCATTCCGGGATTGGTTCTCTTTCGTTGGGATGCACCTCTGTTTTTCGCGAATGCCGAACTATTTCAGGCCCGCGTAATTGAGGCTGCCGAGAATTCGCCGACACCCGTGCATTGGGTTGTCGTAACTGCCGAACCGGTGACAAGCGTGGACGTCACAGCAGCAGATGTTCTCTCTGAACTTGAAAAAACACTAAAGGAAGCCGGTATCAAACTTTCCTTTGCCGAATTGAAAGACCCCGTCAAAGACAAGCTGAAGCGTTTCGGACTATTCACGCAGTTCGGCGAGCAATCCTTCTATCCGACCATTGGCGCGGCCGTGAGGGCTTATCTCATGTCGCATCCAGTTGATTGGGTCGATTGGGAAGACAAACATCCTTCCGCACCCTGAGTTGCCAACCATGATGTTAAACTGGCTCATCATATTTGCCCCCCTAGCGATTGTTCTCCATCATTTTGCGCCGGAACGGTACGAGTTGATTTTCTTGACGGCTGCTATGGGCATTTTACCGTTTGCTGCATGGCTTGGGCGGGCGACCGAACAGTTGGCGGATCGCTCAGGAGAAGGCGTCGGCGGCCTGCTCAATGCTACTTTTGGCAACGCCGCGGAACTCATCATTGCGCTCGCAGCTCTTCGTGCCGGCCTATATGACGTTGTGAAAGCTACGATTGCCGGGTCGATCGTTAGCAATATTCTTCTGGTCCTTGGCGCGGCCATGCTGGTTGGCGGCATGCGATATCCCGAGCAGCATTTCAACCTCACCGGCGCTCGGGCTCAGGCAACGATGCTGACTTTGGCGGCAATCGCACTCGTCATTCCTGCCGCCTACAACGGGCTCGTTGGAGGGCTTTATTCTGGCGGCGACAAATCCCTCAGTATTTCGATTTCTCTCGTACTGTTGGTCGTCTACTGCATGTTTCTTTTATTTTCGCTCTGGACTCACCCGTCGTTTTTCGGCAGTGCCAACGTGGACAACGAAGCGAGCCGCCAGCCTTGGCCACTCATTTGGTCTGTCCCCGTGCTTGCGGTATGCACCGCCGCAATTGCGTGGTTAAGCGAGATTCTCGTCGGTACGATCGAACCCACGGCCCGCGCGCTCGGTCTCAGCGATATTTTTGTCGGCGTATTTGTGATCGCCATTCTTGGTAACGCCGCTGAGCATGCCTCTGCGGTTACAGCCGCGATCAAGAACCGAATGGATCTCAGCCTGTCGATCGCCATCGGATCAAGCATTCAGGTCGCGTTGTTCGTTGCGCCTCTGCTGGTTTTGGCGAGCATGGTCGTCGGTCCCAAACCCATGAACCTCCTCTTCGGCAAAGGATTAGTCCTCGCAGTGTTCGTTGCGGTGCTCATTACAGGGCAGATTGCGGGAGAGGGTCGATCTGATTGGTTGAAGGGCGTTCAACTCATCGCCGTCTATTTGATTCTCGGCCTCGCTTTCTTCCTTACCCCGCAAGCGTAATGCATCGATTGTGGGTGTCTGCGGCGGTGCAATATCGAAATGTCGGGGTGCCGTGTGATAGGTAGCTTTTATAATTGCTGTATATAGGCGAAAATCGGACTCAGCATTTCAACGCATGGTTTTGAAAAACTCAGTTTGACTGAGGCCATTAATGGAAAAAGATAGCAGCGCTGATGCGCATCTCGATGAAGAGCCCTCATCCAAGGGTAAGCTCAAACGCAAGGAGTATGAGCGTGAGCTCAAGCG
>JAICLG010000329.1 GCA_025927515.1 Hyphomicrobium sp. | reverse complement strand
CGAAACCCGTTCAAGCTATTCCAGCGCGGCTTCGAGCATTCTTTCGAACGGATGCGCCTCACCTACCGTGATCTGCTCGACCGCGCTCTGACGCACCGCGCGCCGGTTCTGGTTTTTTCATTCGGCTTCATCATTGCGTCATTCTATCTGGTGCCGCAGCTCGGACGTAATTTCTTCCCGTCCGTCGACTCGGGCCAGATCCTGATGCATGTCCGGTGCGCGATCGGAACGCGGGTCGAGGAGACGGCACGGCAATTCGCACAGATCGAGAAGACCATTCGTGATGTCATTCCGCCGAAAGATCTCGGTGCGATCGTCGATAATATCGGCATTCCCTACAGCGGCATCAACACGTCATACAACAATACGGGGACCATCGGCCCCCAGGATGGCGACATCCAAATCGCGCTCAATCCCGGACATCGCGCGACGGCGGAATATGTGCATTTGCTGCGCGATCAGCTGCCCAAAAAATATCCCGGCGTGACCTTCTCGTTTCTGCCCGCCGACATCACGAGTCAAATCTTGAACTTCGGCGCACCGACGCCGATTGATCTTCAAATTCGCGGCAATCAATTCACCGAGAATTACGATTACGCGCAGAAACTTTTGCGCAAAATTCAGCTGGTGCCAGGTGTCGCCGATGCGCGTATCCAGCAATCTCGCTCCGCGCCGGTGATGGAAGTCAACGTCGATCGCTCGCGAGCGCAGTATGTCGGGGTCACCGAACGCGACGTGACGGACAGTCTTGGCACGAGTCTCTCGGGCACGGGCCAGGTTTCTCCAACCTATTGGCTCAATCCGAAGAACGGCGTTTCGTATTCAGTCGTCATCCAAACGCCCGAATACAAGATGGATAGCCTGGCGGCGCTGGAGAATATTCCTGTCAATGCGCCGACTGCGCCAGCGCCTCAGATCTTGGGCGGGGTAGCAAGCTTCAAGCGCGGCACGACCAATGCCTCGGTATCCCATTATGATATCCGACCGATGGTGCAGATTCTCACCACGACCGAAGGCCGGGATCTTGGTGCAGTTGCCGCAGATATTCAGAAAATTGTCGACGATACGAAGGCGAGTCTGCCGAAAGGTTCGACGGCGGTATTGCTCGGACAGGTGCAGACAATGAATAGCGCCTATTCCGGAATGTTATTCGGTCTGTTGGGGGCCATCGTGCTTATATACTTGCTTATCGTCGTAAACTTTCAGTCATGGCTGGACCCACTCGTGATCATCATGGCGCTGCCCGCTGCGCTTATCGGAATCGTGTGGATGTTGTTTGTCACTGGCACGACGCTCTCCGTTCCGGCGCTGACGGGGGCCATCATGTGTATGGGCGTTGCGACGGCGAATGCCGTTCTCGTCATTAGTTTCGCGCGCGAAAGGCTCGACGAGCATGGCGATCCTATCCTGGCTGCGCTTGAATCCGGCTATGTCCGTATCCGCCCCGTGTTGATGACAGCGCTGGCCATGATCATCGGCATGGCGCCGATGGCGCTCGGTCTCGGCGAGGGTGGCGAACAGAATGCCCCGCTCGGACGCGCGGTCATCGGCGGTCTTATTTTTGCGACCGCCGCGACGTTGTTCATCGTGCCTATCGTGTTCAGCCTGATGCACCGGCGTAAAGCGGTTGCCTCGTCGCCAGACCCAATCCCAGGAGAATACAATGTCGCCTGAGTTGCCGACGGAGCAGCGGGCGCGCTCACGCTGGACGATGCCGCTGACGGCGATCCTTTTTATTGGTGTCGCAGCCTTCTGCGCGTTCACAGGCATCGAAAGCCGCGAACAGAGCGTCGCGAAGCTGAGGACGGTCGCCGCCGAACGCGCAGTGCCCAACGTCGCCGTGTCGATGCCCAATGTCCAGCCGAGCATCACCGTCCTCGATCTTCCTGGCCGTCTCGACGCTTATTCTCGCGCAGCGATTTTTGCGCGAGTCAGCGGGTATGTGACGAGCTGGAAGGCGGATATCGGAACGCGAGTCAAGGCAGGCGATGTTCTTGCCGAAATCGATGCGCCCGATCTCGATCAACAGCTCTTTCAAGCTCAATCCGATCTCACGAATGCCAAGGCCAACGCGGCTTTGGCAAAGGTCACGAACGCACGCTATCAAGCTCTGCTGCCGCAAAGCTACGTGACGCATCAAGCTGCCGATGAGAAGGCTGCCGACCTCCAGGCGAAAAACGCGCTTGTTAAATCGGCGCAGGCCAATGTGGACCGGCTGAAAGCTCTCAGCCAATACAAGCGCATCGTTGCGCCTTTCGACGGCATCGTGACAGTTCGCAATACGGATATCGGCAACCTGATCAATACGGGTAGCGCGACCGGCTCCGAGATGTTCGTGGTCGCCGATGTTCACAAGCTCAGGCTTTATGTGAACGTGCCGCAAAACTATGTGCCGCTCGTTACGGAAGGCACGAACGCTGTTTTGACCGTGCCTGAGCGCCCGGGCAAAACGTATACGGCGAAGGTCGAAAGATCAGCAGGGGCCGTCGACGTCGCTTCAGGAACGACGCGTATGCAGCTCGTCGTCGACAACACTGCTGGCGAACTGATGCCGGGGGCTTATGCAAATGTTCAGTTGACGGTTGGAGATAGGCACAACGTTCTGGTCATACCCTCGAGCGCCCTGATCTTTAACAAGGACGGTTTGCACGTTGCAACCGTGGGCTCGGACAATCGGGTGGTTATGAAGCCGATCACGATAGGCCGGGATCTTGGCGCCAAGATCGAGATTGCTTCAGGCTTGGCGCCGGAAGATCGCGTTATCGAAAGCGCGCCCGACGACATCGTCAATGGTGACAAGGTCAACGTCAAGGAACCGCCCAATCCGGCGACCGCGCCGTCTTCGTTGAATGCAGCACATGGCAGCGATAAAGGCTGACGTGTATCTTTAGCTTCCCTTTAACGCATTTCGCTCGGACTGTCCGGGTGCTCCGAAGACGCGAGCCTCTGTGCCTTGCGACTGGCATCGCTGCTGTTGCACAAGCGGTTCTCGGTGCTTCCTATGCGGCTCGCGTCGGTGTTTTACGGCGCGCGTCAGCAAGGCTGGCATGTGCGGATCGCAATTTTCTGCACATGTCCTCGAAGCCAATAGATGACTCGAGGGCATTGACGATGAAGCGATCGGCTTCAGCCAATGTCGCTTCGAGGTAGGCGAGGCGTGCTTGCATATCTTCTGGCGTGGTTGCCGGTGCGGACGCAGGCGCGCCGAAGACTAACGACGTG
>JAICLG010000300.1 GCA_025927515.1 Hyphomicrobium sp. | reverse complement strand
TTATGCCCACTGCGTGCGAAAGACATTTTATGGATGTTCCACACTCGACCATTAGGAGATTTGCCTGCATCGGCGCTGCGCGTATTTGCCGAAAAACAGGGCGCGCAATCGCCCTCAGTGCACTCCATCCGATGGTTCACAATGGCCCCCTTCAGTTGGCGAGGATTAGCCCGCTTATCGCAGTGCAGCGGGGTTAACCTGTCGCCGGCCGGTGCGTTCCATCGACTCATTGAACGAGTTGGGAAATTTGCCAGGGAACGCATCCTGCTTTGCGCGGTTGGGGTTGTTGGCTTGGTTGCGACGCAACAACGGTGAGGTCCCGGACGGAGCTAAGGGGACGGCACGCTCACCCGCTGACGAACAAGCTTCAGGTGTGTGCGCCTTTGGCGCTGGTTTGTTGGGGAACGCAATGCTGCACGTACCTACTGACCTCGCTCGACATGCGATCGAGATTCGAGGCCAACCGTCACGGGTTCACTGGTCGCTCGGAGACATTCGCGATGTGATCGTCTGGCGTCGGCGCTTGATCTTTTGGGCTGTGATCGCCGTACTGGTGCCCGCGGTGATCTACGTGGCAACGGCCGCGCCGAAGTACACGGCGACGACAGAGCTGATGACGGACACGAAGCGCTCTCCCGCGTACGGGACAGCCGGCACTCCAGACACTAGCGTCGATATGGTCGTCGTCGAGAGCCAAATCGAAACGCTCAAGTCGGAGAAAATCGCGCTTGCCGTCATCGACAAGCTTCGGCTGTGGCAGGATCCCGAATTCATCTCCAAATCCAGTCCCCTCTCCTACATCATCGGGCTTTTCCATGCTTCGGGGGCAAAGAAGGAAAAGAGCAAAGACGTCAAACGCCAGATCGCAGCCGGAGCTTTCCGTCGCGCACTTCAGGTCGAGCGGCAAGGCCGCAGCTATGTAGCGGAGATCTCCTTCACTTCAACGGATCCGAAAAAAGCGGCCACCATCGCCAATGCTATCGCCGAGGCCTATATCGTCGATCAGCTTGGCGCGAAGCTGCAGATCGCCCAGCGCTCCAGTGACTGGGTCGATGCGCGCGTGCGTAAGCTGCATGATCGCATGACCGACGCCGCCAAGGCCCTCGCCGATTTCAAATCGATCAACGGCATTTCGGCCGGTTCCGATGAGGCTCCCAACGGCATCTCGCAAGCGGTTCTCGATCAACGCCTGCAGGAACTGGAATCCGCAGCGCAGACTGCCCGGACTACATATGAAACGTTTCTCAACCGATATACGCAGAGCGTCGAGATCCAGCAGCAGGCCTTCCCGGTCACTGAAGCGCGGGTTCTGGCAGATGCGTCACCTCCCCTTTCCAAAAGTGCACCAAACACCGGGCTCATCCTGCTGCTTGCGTTGGTGGCTGGCGGCACGCTTGGGCTCATCGCTGCGTTTGCGCGCGAGTATATGGACCGCCTCGTCCGCTCGCCACGGCAGGTTGCGCGCGAATTCAGGGTGCGCGTTATCGGCACCATACCGAAGGTCAGGAGGCGCGCCATTCTATCGCGCGGACCACTCCGCCTGATCGAGGATCACAAACCGGCCATATCGTTCGGTGGGACTCGCCCTCTCGCGTTGGCTGGAGAAAGCCTGCGTGGCATCAAGGTGGCCCTCGACCGGCATGCTGCAGCCGGTGATCGCTGTCATGTGATCGGCATCACGTCGCCTCGCTCAGGCGTCGGAAAAACCACGCTCGCCTACAATCTTGCGCTGCTCTCAGCTCGAAGTGGCGCCCGCACGCTCCTGATCGACGGCGATCTACGCAGTTCGATGCTGACTCGCAACCTCACGCCGCGGACTCGACCGGGTTTGCTTTCGCTCATGACGGGCCATGACAGCTCCGAGTGCATCCATGAGCATCAGCCCTCTCTGCATTTTCTCGGAGAAACGGCTATTCCCAAAGACCAACACCCTTCTGAGATTCTAGGATCGGCCGCGATGGTCGCGAGCGTCGAAGCCCTCAAGCACAACTACGACGCCATCATCATCGACCTTCCGTCATTGCTCGACTGTGTCGACGTGCGGGCAGCGGCGGCCGCAATTGGGCTTTTTGTTATCGTTTCTGAGTGGGGGAGATCCTCCATGGAAGATCTCGATCGGGCGCTCGCGAGCTCCGATATCGTCATCGAGCGGTTACTTGGCGTGGTGATCAACAAAGTCGCGGCAGCCGAAGTTGGCCGGTAGTAGAGACGCCTATTCGGGGTGGTCCCTACCGCGCCGCGGTTCGCGAGCGCGGCAGAGTCCGCCGAGAAACTCCTCAAATGAGAGCGCGAGCCGCTGCGGATTATAGGATTTAGCCCTTTGGAGCGCTCCCGCTTGCAGTTGAAGAAGAAGGGCTCTGTCTTGCGCGAGGCTCCGGAGACAGTCCGCCAATGTGCGATCGTCTCCGGCTTCAAACGTCAGTCCGCTGCCGGTGTCGACGATCTCAGGCAACGCGCCCGAACGGGCGGCGACGACCGCCACGCCTTGCGAGAACGCCTCGATGCAGACGCGTCCGAAAGGTTCGCTCCAGAGGGATGGGACAACAAGCACATCGATTTCGGGATAAAAAGACGCCGGATCGGTCCAGCCGAGAAATCGAGCACGGTCCTTCGGCATGATCGCGGATAATTTTTCGGCGTACTCGGGGGGCCCGTCGCCCGCGATCAAGTAGCGAATGGGAGCTTGCTCTCCAAGACGCGCGGCGGCGCGAGCGAGCGTTTCGACGCCCTTATTGGGCGTGACCGTGCCGATATAGCCGACATTGATCATCTCATTCTGCCGACGTGGTGCACTGCTTCGCACCGGCCAGTCGATCGCCGCCGGAATCACCTTTCGCTCGGCGCCCGCGAAGTAGCCCGCTTCATTATGCAGGTCGAGCATATGGCGGGACTCGGCAACAACGCCGTCAACCAAACGCGAAGACAATCTTTTGCCTAGCGACGTGCAACGGCACGACACGCATTGCCCCACACAGTTCGCGCCGTCGCGAAACATCGTTCCCCGCCAACACAGCAGGAAGTGGCTTTGCACGGCATGCACCGTCGGCACACCCAACATTTTCGCTGCAAGCCAGGTCGCGACATTGATGTTCTCGCAACTGACCGTCACCACGATATCGGGGCCGACCTCTGCTATGGCGCGCCGCATACGGAAAAGCGCCTTCGGATTGCCGTTTTCGAGGACGTGCCAGGCGAGCTTTCGGTGTGGCGGGTTCTTCTTCCAATAGTCCCAGTGGACATTGAGCGACCGCAATGTGCGAACGTCGATGCCATCGCGAATTTCGTTGGTATCCTGACCGGCGACGGTAATGACGTGTACGCTGTGGCCGCGCGCATGGAGCGCTCGCGCGATGCTTTCGGATGCGGCAGGGCCACCACCCTTACCCCACGGAGGGTATGCGGCACACGCCAACAAAATACGCATGCGAGGTCCGCAATCGGCAGGCAAATCCAAGTCTCGCCCCCTCCGGTGATCTTCGACGTCGCAACGCACAACTTCACGGTTCGATGACTTGTTCCAGGAATCCGCAGGCCGCAAAACGTCGCGCAGGTCGCCAGCGCACGTATGGAGATCGAAGGCGGCACTAACGAACCGGCGCGCGCGCATCGCGCTTCTAAAATTTTTCCAGCGCAGTCGGATTTATCAC
>JAICLG010000371.1 GCA_025927515.1 Hyphomicrobium sp. | reverse complement strand
GCTGCGAACGTCACCGCATGCTGTTCGGCAATCCCGACGTCGAATGTCCGGTCGGGAAATTCGCGGCCGAAAATATCGAGCCCTGTGCCGTCCGGCATCGCCGCGGTGATCGCGACGATCTTCGGATCTTTCTTGGCTTCAGCAACGAGGCTGTCGGCAAATACGCGCGTGTAGGACGGCGCGGCCGCCTTCGGCTTCGACTGCACGCCGGTCACGACGTTGAATTTCGCGACGCCGTGATATTTGTCGGGCGACGCTTCCGCCGGAGCGTATCCCTTGCCCTTCTTTGTGATGGCATGAACGAGGATCGGACCGTGCCCACAGTCACGTACGTTTTTTAACACCGGCAGCAATTGGCTGAGATCGTGTCCGTCGATCGGACCGACATAATAAAAGCCGAGTTCCTCGAACCAGGCGCCGCCCTGCCACAAATGGCGGGAATATTCTTCGACGCGCGCCGCACGGCGTTCCCAGCTTTTCGGCAGGCGCTTCGCGAGTTGCTTCGCAATGTCGCGAACGTAGAAATAAGAGCCGCTGGAAGTGATCCTCGCGAGATAGGACGATAACGCACCGGTCGGCGGAGCGATCGACATATCGTTGTCGTTCAGGATGACGATCAGCCGTTCATTGCGCGCCCCGGCATTGTTGAGCGCTTCGTAGGCCATGCCCGCGCTCATCGCACCATCGCCGATGACGCAAACGACATTGTTTGTGCGGCCTTCGAGTTCGCGCGCGACGGCCATTCCAAGGCCGGCCGAAATCGATGTCGACGAATGCGCCGCACCGAATGGATCGAAGACACTCTCGGTGCGCTTCGTGAACCCCGACAAGCCATTCGGCTGCCGCAGCGTCCGGATGCGATCGCGGCGACCCGTCAGAATTTTATGCGGATACGTCTGATGGCTGACATCCCAAATCAGACGGTCGCGCGGCGTATCAAAGACGTAATGCAAGGCAACCGTCAGTTCGACGACGCCGAGCCCCGCGCCCAAATGACCACCGGTGACAGAAACCGCATCGATCGTTTCCGCCCGAAGTTCGGAAGCAAGCTGCGGCAGGTCAGCTTCCGCAAGCCGCCGTAAATCATCCGGAACCGCTACTTGATCCAAAAGCGGCGTCTTGGATGACCGAGCTACGACTGCATCCATAGACCGACATCCCCCAACTACGTTCGAGTTTTCGCATTTTGAATTATGAACCCTTGGCGCAGCTCAAAAAATGGATGATACCGCGCAGCTCAGACTCTGCGGGAACGTGTTGCGTCTAAGCCTCACAAGGGTCAAACACAGGCTCATGATGGGCAAAATAAGGCCACTCTGCTCGGTTAGGTGCTCCGCGGCTCCGGAGCCGAGCCTTTCTTTTGGAAAAGTAAGACAAGGAGGGGGGCAATGGTCCCAACTGTAAAGTCGTTCGTCCCGAAAATAGTCCTATGCTGTTTGCTGCTGGCCGGAATATGCCTTCCTGGAATCACGAATGCGCAGGCTCTCAGCGTCCCGGAAAATGCGATCAACAGCCTCAATGCCAAGCTGCTCGCCACAATGAAGCAGGCGCAGGCGCTTGGTGTGCAGGGCCGCTATCAGCAGCTCGCACCGGTGCTGGCGAAAACGTACGACATTCCCTCCATGACGCGTATAGCGGTCGGGCCAAGCTGGGCCACATTGCAACCGGCTCAGAAAGCCGCGTTGACGGATGCCTTTTCACGTATGATGATCGCGACCTATGCTAAGCGTTTCGACGGTTTTTCGGGCGAAACGTTCAAGATTACCGAGGTCACCGACCGGTCGACCGACAAGATGGTCAAAACTCAGATCATCCAAAGCAACGGCAAGCCGGTGCCGATCAATTACCTGATGCGGAAATCGGGCCCTGAGTGGCGGGTCATCGATGTTTATCTCGATGGCACGATCAGCGAACTCGCAAGCCGCCGGGCAGAATTCACGTCGATACTCAAGTCGTCCGGACCGGATGCATTGATCGCGTCCCTCCGTAAGCAGGGCGACCGGCTGTTGTCGGGAGGTTGAGCTTAGGCGTCATGGTCGTAGTTGGTAGCGCCGGCCATGACGTCTCTCTTTTGGGTTGCAAGTACTGCACCCGCACGCAGGCAGTTCCTACGGCTGAAACCCGGTGATCGCCGCGCTGCACTGACGGGTCTTTCCAAAATATTCAAAGCGACGACAGGGCTTCTACCCACAGGCAGGCCCCCTCACGCGCGCACAGCCGCGTTTTGAGAAAACGAATGAGCATACGAAAGAGCGTTGGACGTCGTCCGAGCTACTGAGCTGGCGTTGATCCATCGGATTGCGGCGGGCCGACGATAACCACGGTTCGCGGTCTCGCAGCTGGTAGCTTCGGCACATC
>JAICLG010000001.1 GCA_025927515.1 Hyphomicrobium sp. | reverse complement strand
GAAGACGGTGCGCAAGCCGGCGAAGAAGGCGGCAAAGAGGAGAGCTGCCTAACCTGATTTGGGACTCCCGGGTTCTGGACTGGGCATCCGGACTTGGGAACGTACCAGTCGAAGGTAGGGCGCACTCAAGCGTCAATCTTTTCAAATGGCCGGCGACAGCGATACGCGTCCCCGGCCATTTCTTTTTGTCGAGTATAATAGCGCCCTTAGTTTGGGTCGGCTATTCCGGCACGTAGGTTACGGCTTCGATATTGTGGCCGTCCGGATCAAAGACAAAGCCGCCGTAATATTTCTCGTGATAATGCGGCCTCAGACCGGGAGCGCCGTTATCGCGTCCGCCGGCCGCGAGAGCGGCCTTATAAAAGGCGTCGACCTCTTGCCTGTTGGCGGCAGCGAACGCGACGTGCAGCCGTCCTTTCAGCGCCGTACCCGTTCCGATCCAGAATTGCGGCCGCTCACGGCCAAATCCCGCATAGCCGTCAGCACCATCCTCGGAAAGCTTGAATTCCTTCAACAAGGTGATGCCGAGCGGGGCGAGCGCGTTTTTGTAAAACGTAACGGAACGCCCGTAGTCGGCGATGGGAAAACCCATGTGATCGAGAATGTCCCGCACGGCGGGTTCCTTTGCGGCACTCGGTGCTCGATGCAAAAAGTTCCAGTTCATCAGACGCGTCGCTCGACCATCAGTTTCTTCAGTTCCGCAATGGCCTTGGCCGGTGAGAGGCCTTTCGGGCAGGCTTTGGCGCAATTCATGATCGTGTGGCAACGATAGAGGCGAAACGGATCTTCAAGATTGTCCAGCCGTTCGCCGGTTGCTTCGTCACGGCTGTCGACGACCCAACGGTAGGCCTGGAGCAAGATGGCCGGCCCCAGATAACGGTCGGAATTCCACCAATAGCTCGGGCACGATGCCGAACAGCAGGCACACAAGATGCACTCATAGAGGCCATCGAGCTTGCTGCGATCTTCGCGCGACTGCTTCCATTCCTTCGGCGGCGTCGGCGTATCGGTCTTGAGCCACGGCTCGATCGACCTGTGCTGAGCGTAGAAATTTGTCATATCCGGCACGAGGTCTTTGACGACCTGCATATGCGGCAGCGGATAGATTTTTACAGCGCCTGCGACGTCCTCGATGCCCTTGAGGCACGCGAGCGTGTTGGTTCCGTCGATGTTCATCGCGCATGAGCCGCAAATGCCTTCGCGGCATGAACGGCGGAAGGTCAGGGTCGGATCGATCTCGTTCTTGATCTTGATCAGCGCGTCTAGGACCATCGGTCCGCATTGTTTTCGATCGATATGGTAGACATCGATGCGAGGATTTTCATTGCCATCGGGGTTCCAGCGATAAATCCGAAATTCCTTCCAATCGCCCCCGTTGCCTGGACTGTTCCAGGTCTTGCCTCGTTGGATCTTGGAATTCTTCGGAAGTGTGAGCTGGACCATGTGAGTGCCGGGGATCCCCGTGTGCGAGAATAAACCGGACAAGACAGAAGCTTGATCGCGCGCAACTGTCAACGGCAGCGCGGATGGCCAGATGCGGTTCTTTGGCCCTTCAGGCAGGCTTTTGATAGGTTTTGAGCTCGCGGACGAGGGCGATCAGACGCTCGGCGATATCGGCGCCGGTGTCGACCGCGGAACGCAATGTCACACGCGATTGCAGAACGGTATTGAGACGATCCTGCTGTTCGCCAAATCCGAAGAAGATCTCTTCCGGAGCATCGATGTCGCCATCTTCGATAGCCGTCATCACGTCGAAGGCGTTCTGTGCCGCGAGCACGAGCATCGAGGCGATGTCGTTCATCAGATGCAGGTAAAGCCGCTGAGCGTCGGCGCGGATGCGCTGGCCATGGACGCCGAATTTCAACGGCGCGGCTGCCTGGCCGCCTTCTCCCGCGAAGACGCGTGGATGGCGTTGAAAGCGGCGGAAGATCTCGGCCAGCCCCAGACAGCAGGTTTCGAGATCGCGGAGCGCCGCCGCTGTCTTTCGTTTCGTCCGCGTCCGGGTCGCGACCTTGCCCTCTCCGGACCAATTGATCGCGGCAATGGACGTGATGGCACCAAGGGCCGCAAGCGCCGGTAGCACGGCTGCGAACGGATCGGGCGGCATCCGCGTGTCCGCGTCATCGGACTCATCTGAAATCGGCTTGCTCAACGGCGAGGTCCCTCCGGCCGCAGCAGCATAGCGCGTCTTCATGGGCGCGCGCTATTTCTACGCGTCGTGCGCATAAGGCCGATGTCAATAAACGCGCGCTTTTGGCTCGATGTATTTGACTTCGTTGGTCATGGTCCGGGTGTGGACGGGCCGATCGTCGAGTTTCACCGTTTTTGTGCTGTAGTCGGCCCAGGCGAGCGTGTGCTTCATCCAATTGACATCGTCGCGTTTCGGGAAATCCTCGCGGGCGTGGGCGCCGCGGCTTTCCTTGCGGTTCTCCGCGCCGGTCACGGTCACGGCGGCCTGCGAAATGAGATTATCGAATTCGAGCGTCTCGACGAGATCCGAATTCCAGATCAGCGAACGATCGGTCACCGAAATATCGTCAGCGTCGCGCCAGACCGCGGCGATTTTTTCGACGCCCTCTTTGAGCACCGGGCCATCGCGGAACACGGCGCAATTCGCCTGCATGATCTTTTGCATGCGAAGCCGCAAAGCTGCCGTGGGCGTACCGCCCTTGGCGTAACGGAACTTGTCGAGGCGCGCGAGTGCGCGATCGTGCGCGTCCTTCGGCAGATCCGGCTGCATCAGTTCGTTCTCGATCGTCTCGGCACAACGCAGCCCTGCGGCACGGCCGAAGACGACGAGATCGATGAGCGAATTGGAGCCCAGACGGTTGGCGCCGTGCACCGAAACGCAGGCCGCCTCGCCAATGGCCATCAAGCCCGGGACGACGTGATCGGGGTTGCCATCCTTCTTGGTCAGAACTTCGCCGTGATAGTTCGTCGGGATGCCGCCCATGTTGTAATGGACGGTCGGCAACACCGGGATCGGCTGGCGGCGCAGATCGACGCCCGCAAAAACCTTGGCGCTCTCGGTGATGCCCGGCAGACGTTCGGCCAGGATCTTCGGATCGAGATGGTCGAGGTGCAGATAGATGTGGTCCGCTTCGGGGCCGACGCCACGGCCTTCGCGAATTTCGATCGTCATCGAACGCGAGACAACGTCGCGCGAGGCCAAATCCTTGGCGTGCGGAGCATACCGCTCCATGAAACGCTCGCCCTTGGCGTTGGTCAGATACCCGCCTTCGCCGCGCGCGCCTTCGGTGATCAGGACGCCCGCGCCATAGACGCCCGTCGGGTGGAACTGGACGAATTCCATGTCCTGCAGCGGTAATCCCGCGCGCAGCACCATCGCATTGCCGTCGCCCGTGCAGGTGTGCGCCGATGTGCACGAGAAATAGGTGCGGCCGTAGCCGCCGGTCGCAAGGATCGTCTTTTTGGCGCGAAAGCGGTGGATCGAACCGTCTTCAAGATTGAGCGCCATCACGCCGCGGCAAGCGCCCTCGTGATCCATGATGAGGTCGAGCGCAAAATATTCGACGAAGAATTCCGCGGCGTGGCGCAGCGACTGGCCATAGAGCGTGTGCAGCATGGCATGACCGGTGCGATCGGCAGCCGCGCACGTCCGCTGGGCGGGAGGGCCTTCGCCGAAATCCGTGGTCATGCCGCCGAACGGGCGCTGGTAGATCTTGCCGCTTTCGGTACGCGAGAACGGCACGCCGTAGTGCTCGAGTTCGTAAACGGCGGCGGGCGCGTTCCGGCAGAGATATTCGATCGCGTCCTGGTCTCCGAGCCAGTCGGAACCTTTGACGGTGTCGTACATGTGCCAGCGCCAGTCGTCGGGTCCCATGTTGCCGAGGGCCGCCGCGACGCCGCCCTGCGCGGCAACAGTGTGCGAACGCGTCGGAAATACTTTCGTGACACACGCCGTCTTGAGACCCGCTTCAGCGCATCCGAGCGTGGCGCGAAGGCCAGCGCCGCCTGCGCCGACGACCACCACGTCATATTGGTGATCGATAATCGGATAGGCCAGGCCGCCAACTGCGGGTGCGTCCGTCATACCGTTGGACTTGCCATTTGCTTTCGACATCGCGCTACACTCCGAAGCTTAGCTTCAGCACGGAGAAAATGCTGACAAGGGCGATGAAGATCGCGAAAAACGTGTTGAGCATGAGTGCCGCTATTTTGAGCCCTTCCTCGTGCACGTAGTCTTCGATGATCGTCTGCATACCGAGGCGCATATGGATGGTGCCCGAGAGAACCAAGCCGAGCAAACCGAGCGCGATAAGCGGATTGGCAAGCTTCTGCTTCACCGTCGCGTAATCGGCGCCCACGAGTGAAGCGACAAGCCAAACCAGAAAGATCACGAGAAAAAAGTTGGAGACGGCGGTGATGCGCTGCTTCCAGAAATGGTCGCTGCCTTCCTTGGCTGATCCGAGATAGCGCACGGTCTTGAGTGGCGTTCGCATGGCCATGTCAGAGACCCCCCGAGGCAGCGACGCCAATCCAAATGAGCGCCGTCAGCAGCAGCGATCCGGCGAGCGAGCCCCAGCAGAGAAGGTCTATCGTTTTCAGATCGTATCCTGCACCCGTATCCCAGAGCAGATGGCGGAGCCCGCCCAACATGTGGTGCATGAGTACCCAGGTGTAACCGAGCAGAACTATTTTCCCCGGCCAGGAGGCGAACACGCCTGCCACATAGTTATAGTAGTCCGGTCCCGTCGCTGCCGCGACCAACCACCAGGCCAGCAACAAAGAGCCGACGTAAAGCGTCGCGCCGGTGATGCGATGCACGATCGACATCATCATGTTGATGAGCGGCGTATAGATCTGGAGGTGCGGAGAGAGCGGCCGCTCCGGTCGCACGCTACGCTCGGAAGTCGCTTGCATCGGGTACCTTCTGCAGCTGGAAGCAGCGTTGTAGCGTCTCGCACGCCACGCGGCAATTCGCCAAATGCCACATTTGCCCGGTATGTCCGCGCCGTATTTCGTCGTAACGAGCTTGGCCGGAGAGCGGCGACCCGCGAGAGACGATCGACACAAGCCGGCGGACGTTACGCAAACGGTGCATTTATCGATTTTTCAGGACGCCGCAGGCGATGCGAGCTCCGGCTGCGCCTTCCGGACCGGATTTGTAATCATCCGCCTTCTCGAACAGCACCAGCGAGGCACCGTCGGCATCGAAGAGCGAATCGCCGCCGCTTTCATCCACGTGCAGAGAGGGACTGAGCATCTCGGCGACCACGGTTCCGTCTGCGGCAGCGTAGACGTTTGGTAGATCGCCTGCCATCGGGCCTTCGTCATTGAGAAAGCCATGCTTGGCGGCGAGTGGGTTGTAGATAGGGCCCGCCGACGCGAAGTTACCATCGCATTTGCCGACCTTGTGCACCTGCAGCCCGTGAGGACCCGGCTTCAGACCCTTGAGGTCGATCTTCAGCAGCGCACCCGCGGGGGTTTGGGTCAGTTTGATGCTGCCGGCGTCGCTGCCATCCACGAACTTAAGCGCTGCGGCTGCCGTCTCACCCGTCGCGCGTGCGTTGTCCGAGGTCCATGTGCCGAGAAGAACAACGGCGGCGATCATCAGAGCGATTCTGTATGTCATGCGGACATTCCTAGCACGCGCGCGCCTTGGCGTTTGCGCTCCGTCGAACGACAGGCTGGCGACGGAGATCGGGCTGCCGAAGATCAACGCGGCAGAACCAGCCACACGTCGAGGTCGAGGACGACGCCCTCGGCGTACTCGCCGGTCTCAGTCTTGAGCGGAAAGTTCGCGCAATCCTGGTTCTTGACGCCGACCATGCGTACGCGCAGCGCACCAATGTCGCGCCGTCCCGGGATCTCAGCTTTTTCGATGATTTCAGACCACGCATAGATCGTATCGCCCGCGAACGTCGGCGCAACGTGACGGCCGCCGTTGACCGCGGCGAGATGGAAGGCATTGGCGAGGCCGTTGTAGGACAACGCGCGGACGAGCGAGATGACGACACCGCCGTAGACGATGCGCTTGCCGAAGCGGCCTTTGGATTCGGTGTGCTGGTTGAAATGAACCTTGGCGGTATTCTGGTAGAGGCGCGTCGCGGTCTGGTGCTCGGCTTCTTCGAGCGTCATGCCGTCGATATGATCGATCTTCTCGCCACTTTCATAATCGCCCCAGCGATGCGGCGAGCCGGCGAGTTCGAGGTCGTACTTGGCGACATCGAGAGCCGGAATGCAGTCCGCGAAATCTGCCGGATCGACGCGCTCAGGAAGCTTCGGCACGACCGCTTCCGGCGCCGGCGAGCCCTTCGAGCGTTTTCTAACCATCACCCAACGGCAATATTCGAGCACGACCTGGCCGTCCTGGTTGCGGCCGGTAGATCGCACATAGACGGTGCCGGTCTCGCCGTTCGAATTCTCCTTTATGCCGATCACTTCCGACGTCGAGGTGAGCGTGTCGCCAGGATAGACCGGTTTCAGAAAGCGGCAGTCGGCATAGCCGAGATTGGCGATGGCATTGAGCGAGATGTCCGGGGTCGTCTTTCCGAAAACGACGTGAAACGTCAAAAGATCGTCGAGAGGCGCGCGCGGATAGCCGATCGCCTTGGCAAAGGTGTCGGCGGACTGCACAGCGAAGCGCGATCCGTAGAGCGCGGTGTAGAGCGCGACGTCGCCGTCTGTGACAGTGCGCGGCGTGGCATGGTGGATCACCTGGCCGAAGCGAAAATCTTCGAAGAAATTGCCCGCGTTGGTCTTCGTGCCCGCCATCTCTCTTGCCTTCACTTTCTCGCTGATTTCGCTGCGGCTCTTTTCGGAATGTGGCCGCCGGACCGCAACCCTTATCAAAGGCCGGGGACGCGATCTAGGGCCGCAGATAACATTGAAATGGGCACTTCTCTCAGAACCAAGGCTCTTCGATCTGTGAGCGCGCGGCGATCACCTGGGCGATGGCGGCAACCCTTTTGGCCATAACGAGATGCAGCCGCTCGACCATCTTGCCCTCGACGGTTATCACGCCCTTACGGGCGTTTTCGGGCTCCTCAAAGGCCTGGATGATCTTGCGAGCCCAGATTATCTCCTCCTCGCTCGGCGAGAAGATCTCGTTGCAAGGTATGACCTGCGAAGGATGAATCAGGGTTTTACCGTCCATGCCGAGCGTGCGGCCGTGCTCGCATTCGGCGCGAAATCCCAGATCATCGTTAAAATCGTTGTAGACGCCATCTATGACGTCCAATCCGTAGGCGCGGGCCGCAACGAGAGTCATCGCCAGCCACGGCACCACGGCGAAACGATTGCTGCCCGATCGGGCGCGACTTTCCTTCAGCAGATCATTCGTGCCGAGCACGAAACAGACGAGACGGTTGTCGGGATCAGGTGCACACGCCGCTATTTCGCGCGCGTTGATGATCCCCATGGGCGTTTCGATCATGGCCCACAGGCGAAGACGCGGATCGGCGTCGGCGGCATTCACGACCTTCGCAGTGCCGGTGATGTCGCCTGCATGAGAGACCTTGGGGACGAGGATAGCGTCGGGCACGACCCCCATTGCGGCGTGGAGATCGGCCATGCCCCACGGGGTTTCGATGGGGTTCACCCGCAACACCACCTCGCGTGAGCCGAAGCCCCGTTCGCGGATTGCCGCGACTGCCCTCTGCCGCGCTAATTCCTTGTTTGTCGGCGCCACCGAATCTTCCAAATCGATGATGATCGCATCGGCGGCAAGGGTTTTGGCTTTTTCGATCGCGCGCTCGTTGTCTCCTGGGACGTAAAGGACACTGCGCCTGGGTCTCATTGCCATCGCTCCGAAGTGTCGTTGATGGTGCAATGCACCATAACCCCACTTTGGCAGGCAGCAAAATCCTGGCCGCGAGTTCAACCGCATCCGTTCAGTCATGCTAGAAGGCATTGCGCTTTTTTCCCAAAAGGCTCGGCCGATGCCCGACTTCAAACCCGATCAGGACCATGCGCCGTATCCTCGTCATCTCATCGCACGTTGCCCAGGACACGGTCGGCCTGAGCCCGACGATCACCCCGCTGCAACGCGCCGGGATCGAAGTCGTGTCGTTGCCGACGGTCGTGTTGTCGAATCACCCAGCGCGAGAAAACTGCGCCGGGGTGGTGATCGAGCCTGCCGCACTTGAAAAAATGACGGCGGCGATCGAAGCCAACGGCTGGCTCGGCACGTTCGACGCGGTTCTTTCCGGGTATCTTCCGTCTCCCGGACATGCCGTATGGATCGCGGGTCTCGTGCAGCGGATGCGCGAACTCAATCCTATGATCGTCTACGTCTGCGATCCCATTCTCGGCGACGATCCGGGCGGCCTTTATATCGACGCCGTCGCTGCGGCTGTCGTGCGTGACACACTCGTTCCACTTGCCGACGTCGTGACGCCGAACCGGTTCGAACTCGGTTGGCTTGCGCGCACCGATGTGCAATCGGTGGACGATGCGGCGCAGGCTGCTCTGGCTCTTGGCCGTCCGATCATCGCCGCGACGTCCATACCGGCAGGAGCGGACGAACTCGCGAACGTGCTCGTCAACAACGGCAACGTTCTCGCCCGAAACGTGGAAAAACTAGCCGATGCACCCCACGGCACCGGCGACTTATTCACCGGATTCCTGACCGCGCAGCTCTTGCGCGGCGCGTCTGCAACGGACGCGTGGAACCATGCCATTCAGGGCGTCGGCTACGGGCTGGAGGCGAGCCGCGGTAGCGACCGCCTGATGCTGCCGCTGATCGACTGGGCGTGGTTATCTTCCTGACAGCGACCAAGAGTAGGGTCATATGACCATTACCATTTATCACAATCCGGCGTGCGGCACGTCGCGCAATACATTGGCGATGATCCGCCAAAGTGGCGAAGAACCGCGCGTCATCGAATATCTCAAGACTCCGCCGACGCGCGACGAGCTTGTCGCGCTGATCGCGGCCATGGGCATCACGCCACGTCAGCTGCTCCGGCAGAGGGGAACGCCCTACGATGAGCTCGGGCTCGCGGACATGAGCCTCGATGATGATGCGATTGTAGCGGCGATGCTCGCCCATCCGATCCTCATCGACCGTCCGATCGTCGTGACGCCGCTTGGCGCGCGCTTATGCCGGCCGTCGGAAGTCGTCACCGAAATTCTTCCGAATGCGGAGGCCGGGCCTTTCACGAAAGAGGACGGGGAAATCGTGCCAGCAAGAAAGGCGCGGATCATTGCTGAATAACTGAGCCCCCTCCTGATGCACTTGCCCCTGCGACGGCAGCTGAATACGTTCGCGTATCAGGGAGAGTGCGGGACCAGTGAATGAAGCCAGAAAAAAGCGCTAAGGCCTTTAGCCGCGAAGCTGCTGCGGGATTGACATTACTCGCCGCTGCGGTGCTAGCCCTCTTGGTCGCCAACTCGCCGCTGCGCGTCGCCTATGAGCATTTGCTCGCGATGCCCCTCTCACTCGGCAAAACGCCAGCTGTTCTGAGCAAGCCGCTCCTGCTTTGGATCAATGATGGCCTGATGGCCGTCTTCTTCCTGCTCGTCGGGCTTGAGATCAAACGCGAACTCCTGCGCGGAGCGCTCTCATCGCGCAAGACGGCCTTGCTACCTCTCATTGCCGCCCTCGGCGGCATGGTCGTCCCGGCGATGATCTACTCAGCGATTAACTGGGATAATGATGTGGCGCTCCGAGGCTGGGCAATTCCGGCGGCGACCGATATCGCGTTCGCGGTTAGTGTCTTGGCGGTCCTTGGATCGCGCGTGCCGCAGAGCCTCAAGGTTTTCCTGCTGGCGCTTGCCATCATCGACGATCTCGGCGCGATCCTGATTATCGCCTTCTTCTATACCAGCGACCTGTCGCTCTCGGCGCTGGCTCTCGCGTTTTCCGGCGGCGCGATACTGGCCCTCTTGAATCATCGCGGAGTCATGCGCGTTTGGCCGTATATTCTCGTCGGTGCGTTCGTGTGGCTCTGCGTGCTGAAATCCGGCGTGCATGCGACGCTCGCGGGCGTTGCAACGGCACTTGCTATTCCGCTCACGGACGAAAAGGGCCGGGAGGGTCCGCTCGAAAATCTGGAACGCCGCCTGGACCCGTGGGTGAGCTTTCTCATTCTGCCAATCTTCGCGTTTGCAAACGCGGGGGTATCGTTCGCGGGTATATCGGCGAAAGAATTTGTATCTCCTATTCCCCTCGGCATCGCCCTCGGCTTGATCATCGGCAAGCCGCTCGGCATCTACGGTTTCGCCCGCGCAGCCATTCAAAGTGGCGCCGGTGCGGCGCCGTCCGGTGCGACCAAGATGCAGCTATTCGGCACAGCGCTTTTAGGCGGCATTGGCTTCACCATGAGCTTGTTCATCGGCATGCTGGCTTTTCCCGATTCCCAGGCAAGTGCTGACGTCCGGCTCGGTGTGCTGGCCGGCTCGCTGGTGTCTGCCACCCTCGGCTACATCGTACTGTCGAGTACCCACCGCAGAAGAACTCAAAAGGGTTGAGGTTGCATCGCTGATCGTCAGGAGGAGATAAAAATTCAATGAAAACATTTCCGGATTCGCTCGCGGATCGTTACCGCCGTTTCAAATGCCGGTATTTCGCGCCTAACGCGGCACACTATGAGGAGCTGGCGACGCATGGCCAGGATCCGGACACGATGGTCATCTCGTGCTGCGATAGCCGCGTCGATCCCGAGACGATCTTCAGTGCCATGCCGGGTGAGCTTTTCGTTCTGCGCAACATCGCCAATCTCGTTCCGCCCTTCGAGACAGGCGGAAATTATCATGGCGTCAGTTCGGCGATCGAATTTGCGGTTCTGAACCTCAACCTCAAGCACCTCATCATCATCGGCCATTCAGGCTGCGGCGGGATCAAAGCCGCCTGGAACCACAATGCCGCCGTTCAAACAGATGCGCAGTTCATTTCGCGCTGGATGTCGATGCTGGATGATGCTCGTCTTGCGGTCCTTTCCGCGCAACCGAATGCCTCGCCTGAAGAAAAACAGCGGGCTCTTGAACTCGAAGGCGTCAAGCAGACCTTGAATAATCTCCGCACCTTCCCGTTCGTACGAGAGCGAGAGGAGAAAGGGACGCTACAGCTGCACGGCGCGCACTTCGATATCAAGACAGGCACGCTGAGCGTCTATGATAACGAAAGCAAGATGTTCAAGGCGCTTTAGACGATCCGACGATATTGATCGAACGTCGCCCGGTCCTTCAGGAATTGGGCGACGTTTGCGTTGCAACCCTCGCTTTTTCGATCGCCGGAAGCAGCTTGGTTTTGAGCGAGTCTTCCGAAATCGGGCCGACGTGCTTGTATACGATCTGCCCCTTGCCGTTGACGACGAATGTCTCCGGCGTGCCATAGACACCCCAGTCGATCGCGGCGCGGCCCTGCTTATCGCTTCCGACGGCGGTAAATGGATTTCCGTAGCGGCCGATAAAGCGGCGCGCGGCCTCGGTGCGATCCTTATAGTTTATCCCGTAGATATCGACGTCCGACTCGCTTTTGAGCTTCTCCAGAAACGGGTGCTCCTCGATGCACGGCACGCACCAGGACGCCCAGTAGTTGACGACGGACACGCGTCCCTTGGCGAGATCGCGTGTGGTGAAGCCCGGCTCGGGCTTGCCCTCGGCTTTTTCCAGCCCGTCGATGGCCGGAAATACGCCTTCGGGAACCTGCTTCCCGATCATCGTCGAGGGAACGAACGACGGATCTGCCGAACGCAGCGCGAGGGCGAAGAAGCCCACAATCGCGATGAAGATGAGCACCGGCATCAGGCGCAGGATCGAAGATCGACGGTCGCTCACGATGTCACTCCGCGCTTGCCGACGAACGGCGTCTGATACCGCGTTTCTCGAGCGCTTCGAGAGCTGCCGCCTGTTTCCTGCCGTCGAGAAGCAGCCAGCCGATCAGTCCCGTGACGACAACGGCCACGGCGGCATACGAAATCCAGATGAACGCTGCGTGCGGTCCGAGATCCATGCTTGCTACTCTGCCGGTTGTGTCGCGAGGCGGTCGCGTCCGGCGACGGCTTGCGTTCGCATGGCTTTGACGCGCCGGCGCAGCACTTCATTGCGCATCGCCTTCAGATGCATCGCGAAGAAAAGCAAGGTGAAGCCCAGCGCCATCACCAGCAACGGCCAGCGCATGCTTGGATCGACAGTTGCCGTAAAATCCGTCGACGGCTGGTGTAGCGTGTTCCACCAATTGACCGAGAATTTGATGATGGGAAGGATGGTCACGCCGACAAGGGCGAGCACGGCCGTCAACTTCGCTCCGGCGGATTCATCTTCGAACGCGGCTCGGAGCGCGATCAGTCCGAGATATAGAAAGAACAGGATCAACACCGATGTCAGACGGGCATCCCACACCCAGTAGGTGCCCCACATCGGTTTACCCCAAAGCGAACCCGTCAACAGCGCCAGGAACGTGAAGGCCGCGCCGATCGGAGCCGCCGCCTTCGCGGAAACGTCGGCAAGGGGATGCCGGAACACGAGAAGACCGAAGCTCGACACCGCGATCAAGCCGTAGACCATCATCGAAAGCCAGGCGCAGGGCACGTGAATGTACATGATACGGACTGTTTCGCCCTGCTGATAGTCGGCAGGCGAATCGAAGAATGACAGATAAAGTCCGTAGACGATCAACGCCGCCGCAATCCCCGCGACCCAGGGGAGAACCCGGGCCGAAAGGTCCATGAAGCGCGTCGGATTGGCGAGTTGCTGCGTCAGCGTCTGCATGGGGCCGATTTAAGCCTTTCGCGGCAACTGCGCAATGAACGCGAGATTACCGTTTATTGAAGTTGTATGCGTAGAGCCGCGGCCGCGGCGATCGGTCCGAGAACCACGGCTGCGAGCGAAATGGCCGCCAGGATGAGAAACGCCGCGCCCATGCCCGCAGGGCCTGCGGCAGCGCTCACGGCCGATATACCGAATATCAGCGTTGGAACATAAAGCGGCAAAACGACCAAAGCCAGCAGCAGTCCGCCGCGCCGCGCCTTCACCGTCAACGCCGCGCCGATAGCGCCGAGGAAGCTCACGGCGGGGGTGCCGACGAACGTCGTGCCGACCAGGATCGGATACGACGCAAGATCCAGGTTAAGCAGAATTCCCAGCACAGGGGCAAGAAGCGCCAGCGGAATTCCCGTCGTGAGCCAATGTGCGAGCGATTTTGCCGTCGCGACGAGCTCCAGCGGGAGATGGCCGGTGGCGAGCACGTCCAGCGTACCGTCTTCGTAATCGGCTTCAAAAATACGATTGAGCGACAGAAGCGCTGCGAGCAACAGCGCGATCCACAAGATCCCCGCCGCGATACGCGCCAGAAGATTGAGATCCGGCCCGAGACCGAGCGGCATCAGCGAAACGACGATCAGGAAAAACCCGAGCGCCGTTCCGATTGCGCCGCCTTCGCGCACGGCTAGTCGCAGGTCACGGCGAACGAGCGCCCAGAAGCTGTTCACGCGGCCATCCTGAGCGAAACGAGTTCCAAGGTTCGGGCGCGTTCAAGTGCGAGCGGCAGATGCGTTGCGACGATCGCGAGGCCACCGGCGCGCGTGTGCTCGTTGACGGCGGAAACGAGCCGCTCCGTCGACGCGACGTCCAAAGAGACCGTCGGCTCATCGAGAAGCCATAGCGGCCGCTTCGCCAATAAAAGCCGGGCCAGTCCGAGCCGCCGCCTCTGGCCTGCCGAAAGATAGGCAGCCGGAAATTCGGCGAGATCATCCAGTCCGAAATTGCGGAGCGCGCTTTCGATGTGGCCGCCGGTCTCGTTGGCAGATCCGAGAAACTCAGACCAGAAGGCTGCGTTCTCGAAAACCGTAAGGCTCGACTTCACGGCATTGGCGTGTCCGATGACGTGGGCTTGCTCGGCAACGGTCAGTTCGACGTCGCCGCCTTCGCACCGAACTGAGCCGGCCGATGGTCGAATATACCCTGCGAGCGTTCTCAGCAGGGTCGTTTTTCCGGCGCCGTTTGCCCCGGCCAAAACCATTGCTTCGCCGGCTGAAACGGCGAACGATAGCCCGTCGATGACGAGGCGACCGCCGCGCTCAACGATCAAGTCTTCGGCAATGAGTTGCACTGATGGGAAATCCGTAACTGCATAAGCAACAACATGTCGCATTTGACTGCGACGTCATCGCCAAATCGTGAAGGGGTTCACTTTTGCCGAGGATTATATAAAAGGCACTTGGTATCCTTCGCTAGCGCAAAAGCGAGGGTCGCGTGGCCCCTTTGGCGGCGCCGCGGGACATTCCTCGATCCGCCGGCACTCCGGCGGCGCAGCCCTTCGTCGTCATTTTTCGGAGGCCTGACCTTGAGCGCACTCACTCCCGCATCCAACGACAGCTTCAACTGCCGCAAAACCCTCGACGTCGAGGGCAAGACTTACGTTTACTATTCGTTGCCCGACGCAGAGGCCAATGGCCTCAAGGGAATTTCCAAGCTCCCCTATTCCATGAAGGTTCTGCTCGAGAACCTGTTGCGCCACGAAGATGGCCGCACGGTTACGAAAGCCGACATCGCGGCCATGGCCGACTGGCTCGACAACAAGGGAAAGACCGAAAAGGAAATCGGTTTTCGTCCGGCGCGCGTCCTGATGCAGGATTTTACCGGCGTTCCCGCTGTCGTCGATCTCGCGGCGATGCGCGACGGCATGACGAAGCTCGGCGGCGATCCGGCGAAGATCAACCCGCTGGTGCCCGTCGATCTCATCATAGACCACTCCGTCATCGTCGATGAATTCGGAACGCCGAGAGCGCTCGCTGACAACGTGGCGCGGGAATATTCACGCAACGGCGAACGCTATAATTTTCTGAAATGGGGCCAGGGCGCCTTTCACAATTTCCGCGTCGTGCCGCCCGGCACGGGCATCTGCCACCAGGTTAATCTCGAATATCTGGCGCAGACGGTATGGACGAAAGAGCTGTCCGACGGTTCGACCGTCGCCTATCCCGATACGCTTGTCGGAACCGATAGCCACACGACGATGGTCAACGGACTTGCCGTGCTCGGTTGGGGCGTCGGCGGCATCGAGGCCGAGGCTGCCATGCTCGGGCAAGCGCAATCGATGCTCATTCCCGAGGTCATCGGCTTCCGGCTGACGGGCAAGCTCAACGAGGGCGTGACGGCGACGGATCTGGTCCTGACGGTTACGCAAATGCTGCGCAAGAAGGGCGTCGTCAACAAGTTCGTCGAATTCTATGGCCCGGGTCTCGACAGCATGACGCTCGCCGATCGCGCGACGATCGGAAACATGTCGCCGGAATACGGGGCGACGTGCGGTTTCTTCCCGGTCGACAAGGAAACGATCAACTATCTGACGATGTCGGGTCGCGACTCGCATCGTATCGCGCTCGTCGAAGCCTATTGCAAAGTGCAGGGGCTCTTCCGCGACTCTGGCGCAGCCGATCCGGTCTTCACCGATACGCTGTCGCTTGAGCTTGGCGACGTCGTGCCGTCGATGGCGGGACCGAAACGGCCCGAGGGACGTCTCTCGCTTGGTGACATCAAGAGCGGTTTCGAGACGGCGCTGACATCGGAATACAAGAAGCCCGGCGAGATCGATAAGCGGGTGCCGGTCGAGGGCAAGCCGTTCGACATCGGGCATGGGGACGTCGTGATCGCGGCCATCACCAGCTGCACGAACACGTCGAACCCGAGCGTGCTGATCGGGGCGGGGCTTCTGGCGCGAAATGCCGTCGCGCGGGGATTGACGAGCAAGCCGTGGGTCAAGACCTCGCTGGCGCCGGGATCGCAGGTCGTCGCCGCATATCTTTCGCAGTCGGGCTTGCAAGCTTATCTCGACAAGATCGGATTCAATCTCGTTGGCTTCGGTTGCACGACCTGCATCGGAAATTCCGGTCCGCTCGCGCCCGAGCTTTCGAAAGCCATCAACGACAACGGTCTGGTTGCGGCCGCCGTGCTTTCCGGCAATCGCAACTTCGAAGGCCGCGTCAGTCCGGACGTGCAGGCGAACTATCTGGCGTCGCCGCCGCTTGTCGTCGCCTATGCGTTGGCTGGCTCAGTGCAAAAGGATCTTACGAAAGAGCCGATCGGAACGGGCAGCGACGGCAAGCCTGTCTATCTCAAGGATATCTGGCCCACGACGCAGGAGATTCAGAAGTTCATTACCGAGAACATCACGCGCGACATGTTTAAGGCGCGGTATGCGGACGTCTTCAAGGGCGACGAGAACTGGCAGTCAATCGCGATCAGCGGCGGGCTGACATATGGCTGGAACGGACAATCGACGTACGTTCAGAACCCGCCCTACTTCCAGACCATCGCGCGCGAGGCAAAGGCTGTCAGCGATGTCGTCAACGCCCGTATCCTCGGGCTTTTCGGCGACAAGATCACAACCGATCATATTTCGCCCGCCGGCGCGATCAAAGCATCGAGCCCGGCTGGACAGTACCTGCTCGAGCACGGTGTACAGCCCGCCGACTTTAATCAGTACGGCACACGCCGCGGCAACCATGAAGTCATGATGCGCGGGACGTTCGCCAATATCCGCATCAAGAACGCCATGGTGAAGGACGCGAACGGCAACGTGAAGGAAGGCGGACTGACGATCCACTATCCATCCGGCAATGAGATGGCGATTTACGATGCCGCGATGCTGTACGAGCAGGAGGGCGTGCCGCTGGTCGTGTTTGCCGGTATCGAGTACGGCAACGGCTCGTCACGCGACTGGGCGGCGAAAGGCACCAATCTCCTGGGCGTCCGGGCGGTCGTTGCGCAGTCGTTCGAGCGCATTCACCGGTCGAACCTCGTCGGCATGGGGGTTGCGCCGTTTACGTTTCAAGAGGGCACGTCCTGGCAGACGCTCGGTCTCAGGGGCGACGAGCGCGTCACGATCCGGGGGCTGGCAAACGTCAAGCCGCGCGCCCTGGTCAATCTGACGATCACGCGAGCCGATGGATCTTCGGTCGAAGTGCCGGTGCTCTGCCGTATCGATACGCTCGACGAGATCGAATATTTCAGGAACGGCGGCATTCTGCACTATGTGCTGCGCAATCTCGCGGCTTGAGGCGGGTCGCGAGGCGGGCTTCCCGTCCCGGGGAGAGGGCGCAGGGCCAACGTCCTACGCCCCTTATCCGGCATTCGGCCAGCTTCTCCCGAGAGAGAAGGATAGGCCCGCGTAACGATTTACGTTGATTGGCGAAATCTCCCGTGCCTCACTCGTTCGTGACGTGGCTTTCGTGCCTTTCACTTTTTCAACGCCCGGCTAGAGGTTAAGACAGCAAACGGAGTGAACGCGTCGCTCCATCCAGGCAAACAGCAATGCGTTTTTTCAGTATCGTCCTCGCACTTCTCATGCCGCTCGCTGCGGCTAGCGCGGAGCCGTTGTCAGGGAATAAACCTGCTGGGCCCGGCCAGCCGCTGGCACCGCCGCGTGCCGTCGTCGAGCTCTACACGAGCCAGGGCTGTTCCTTGTGTCCGCCCGCGGACGCGCTGCTGAAGAAGCTTTCTACTGACCCCTCGATCATCGCTTTGTCGTTTCCGGTCGATTACTGGAACTATCTGGGCTGGAAGGACACGTTTGCGTCGCCTCGCAACAGCGAGCGTCAACGGAATTATGCGCGCGCGCGCGGCGACGGGGCCATCTATACGCCTCAGGCCATCGTCAATGGCGAGGTCCACGTCAACGGCGCCTCGGAAGGGGAAATCGAGAAGGCCATTGAGACAACGGCCGCCACGGCGGGTCCTCAGCACATTCCCGTACGCTTCTGGCAGGAACGCAACACGCTGAATTTTGCCCTCGGCGGCGAAGAAAAAGGGCACGCGCCGAGAGAAGCAACGATCTGGCTCGGCGTCGTTCAAACGTCCGGCAGCGTCGACATCAAGGCCGGTGAAAACCAGGGCAAGACACTTACTTACGCGAATATTGTTCGCGAACTGACGCCGATCGGCATCTGGAAGGGCCAGCCGATGCAAGTGCAGCTTCCGCGCGCGGCGCTGATGCAGGCCGAGGTTCAGAAGATCGTTGTTCTTCTGCAGGAAGACCGCAGCGGGCCGATCATCGGCGGCACACTCGCCGGGCTGTGGTGAGCTGCTTCCTATTCTGTGGCCCTGGATGGCCGCCTCAAGGGCGGCCATGACGTGATTCAGTGCTAAAGAAACGAGTTTGCTAGGCCGCCAGCCCACGTTTTTTCAGCAGGCCATCGATTTTTGGCGGGCGGCCGCGGAAGGCGACGTAAGCGGCATGCGGATCGCGCCGGTTGCCGGCCGAATAAATGAATTCATAGAGCTTCTTTGCCGTCGGGCGATGGAAGACGTCGCCTGCTTCCTCGAACGCCGCGAACGCGTCGGCATCCATAACCTCTGACCACATGTAGCTGTAATACCCCGCGGCGTATCCCGACATAATGTGCATGAAGTGCGGTAGACGGTGGCGCATGACGATTTCCGCAGGCATGCCGATGCCTTTCAGCGTCTCCTCTTCGAACCGCTCAATGTCGCCGATCGGATCTCCTTCCGCCGAATAGAGCGCCATATCGACGAGCGCCGAGGAGGTATATTCGACCGTTGCGAAACCTTGATTGAAGTTCCGGGCGGCAAAGAGCTTGTCGCGCAGCGCCTTCGGCATCGGCTTGCCGGTCTTGTAGTGGAGCGCATGCTTTCCGAGGACTTCGGCTGTCGACAGCCAATGCTCGTAAAGCTGCGAGGGCAGCTCGACGAAATCGCGCGAGACGGCAGTTCCGGAGATTGACGGATAGGTGACGTCGGACAGAAGCCCGTGCAACGCGTGGCCGAATTCGTGGAACAGCGTGCGTGCATCGTCGAACGAAAGAAGCGCGGGCTCGCCGTCGGCGCCCTTCGCGAAATTCAGCACGTTGACGATGATCGGCGATTGTCCTTTGGCGAGCTTGTGCTGCGAGCGGAACGCCGACATCCAAGCGCCCGAACGTTTCGAGGGGCGGGCGAAGTAATCGCCCATGAAGATGCCGACATGGGCGCCGGCTTTGTCCAGGACCTCCCAGACCCTGACTTCCGGATGGTAGCGCGGGAGATCCTTGCGTTCCTTGAAGCGGAGGCCAAACAGGCGCGTCGCGCAAGCGAACGCGGCGCCGATCATATTTTCGAGTTCGAGATAGGGCTGCAGTTTTGACTCGTCGAAATCGAATTTGGCTTTGCGCACCTTTTCGGCGAAGTAGCGCCAGTCCCAGGGCATGATCGGTGAATTGTCGCCCGCGCGCTGGGCCTCGGCGCGTAGAGCGTCGCGTTCTTCTCCGGCGCGTTCGAGAGCCTTGATCCACACGCCGCTCAACAGGTCTGAGACGGCGCCGGGAGTCTTTGCCATCGTATCCTGCAGGCTGAACTCGGCGAAAGATTTGAATCCCATCAGCCGCGCATACTCGTTGCGCAACGCAACGGCTTCGGCGACGATCTGGCGATTGTCGGTTTCGCCATCGGTCGCGCCGCGCTTGATCCAGGCGTTGAAGGCCTGCTCGCGAAGATCGCGGCGGGCGGAAAACGTCAGAAAGCCTTCGACGCTGGAACGCGCCAACGTGATGAGCGCCTTGCCCTTGAGACCGGCATCGGCTGCTGCGCGTTCCGCGCTTTCGCGCAGCGTCGGTGGCAGGCCGGAAAGATCGTTGTCGCCCTCGAGCACGAGTTGCCACGACTGCTCATCCTTGAGCACGTTCTGCATGAACTGCGTGACGAGCGTCGCCAGGCGGGCATTGATTTTCTTGACGCGCGCTTTGTCGGCTGCCGAGAGGCGGGCGCCGGCACGAACGAATTCGAGATGATGGCGTTCAAGGACGCGGCGATCTTCATCGCTGAGTTTCAGAGACTCACGACGCTCGAACAGATCATCGATGCGCTTGAATAGCCGCTTGTCGAGCAGAACGTGCGTCTCGTGAGCCGCGAAGCGCGGAGCCATGTCGCGCGCCACTTCCTGCAACTCGGGGCTCGAGTCGGACGCTTCGAGGTTCCAGAACAGCGAGGCGATACGGGAGAGCTGCCAACCGCTCTTTTCAAGGGCTAGGATCGTGTTCGCGAACGTCGGCTTCGCGGGATTCTTTGCGATCTTTTCGATTTCGGCGTTGTGCTCGCGAAACGCCGCTTCAAGCGCCGGTTTGAAGTGGCGCACCTCGATCTTCTCGAAAGGCGGAATGGCGAAGCCACCATTCCATTTGGCGGTGAGCGGGTTCACCGTGAGCTTCGGCGGCGCCTTGGCCGCGGTCTTGCGCCTGCGTATCATGTTGCGAACACTGTCCAAATTCGCTTCCCTGTAACATTATATTGGCACAGGATATAAGCATATGGACTGCGACAGGATCAAATAACGATCTCTGATGTGTAAAAAAGAAAGGGCCGGAAAAATTCTGGCCCTTTGAGCGACGCTATTTTCAGGTTTGAGCCATCTCGGCGGGGGAAGCCGAAACGGAAGTGAGACGTTGCCTGAGACCCAGCTCCGAAACTGTGGCCCCGGGGGGCTGGGGGGGCTGCGTGTCCAGAGCCCATCGTTGAAGCAAAGCCTCGGGCAACGCCGACGGGTATTGCGTTCCAATGAGGCAGATTGTGGCCCCTGCCGGGTCACCAATTTGTCGGGGGCGGGGTATTTCAGTGCCGGCTGTCGCACATGCAATGGCGTTGGGACACGCGTCTCTTGCTTTCAAAACACATTGGGGCGATCCTCAACAGAGGTAGCAACGGATGGCCCGATTTGAACGAGACACCCGACCCCATAGTTTTTCGCCCGCGACACGCGGGCCGACCCGCAGCTGCCGAATCCATCGGCCCGGAGTCCGGACGGCGTACTTCCTTCGACAGACACGAGCTGACCGCTATTCTTGATCTCTACGGACGAAAGGTTGCGTCCGGAGCTTGGCGCGACTACGCGATCGACCTTTTGCGCGACAAGGCCGTTTTTTCCGTCTATCGCAAGGCAAGCGAATACGCGCTTTACCGGATCGAAAAGGACCCGCGGCTGGCGCGCCGGCAAGGCGCTTACAGCGTCATCGCCGCCGGTGGGCTGATCATGAAGCGCGGGCATGATCTCAAGCGGGTTTTAAGCGTGCTCGAAGACAGGCTCGATCTCGTCGCACCGTAACGCTCTTTCATCGACATGCCGGAATGCAAAAAAAGGCCCCGGAAATCCGGGGCCTTTTCCAATTCGAATTGCCGTGTTCGGCTAGTTGTTGTTGCTGTTCAACATACCCAGGATGTTCAAAATGTGAATGAACAGGGTAATGAACGAGCCGTAGAGCATGAACGCGCCGAAGATCGACGAGCGCTTCAGCTGGGCTTCACCGCCATAAGACGCATTGTCGATGTACATCGACTTGATCGCCTGCGTCTCGAACGCCGTGACGACCGAGAAGAGCAGAACGACGACCACCGAGATACCCAAGCTTACCGTTTTGCTCGTACCCGGATCGGTGATGAAGAAGAAGCTGACGAGCATCGCAATGATGAGTCCGATAGACGCCATCGATAGGAAGCCACTCCAGCCCGTCATGTCCTTTTTGGTCGTGTAGCCGATGAGGCTCGTCGCGGCGAACGTAGCCGCAGCGATGAAGAACGCCTGCCCGATGAGAGCGGACATTCCGCGCGCAACGTACATTTCGATCATCGGCGCAATCAACACGCCCCAGAGCGCGCAGTAGAGCCAGTAGGCCCCGTGCGCCATGGTATTGCTACCCGAGAAGAACAGGCGAGGCGCGAACCAGCCGAGGCCCAGGAGAGCCGCGAAAATGACCCACTTCATCGGTCCGAGGGCGATGGCGTGCATCAGCGCAGGGTTCGCCATCAACAGCATGACGATGACGGCGGTACCGGCCACGCCAAGCGCCATATAATTGTAGGTGCCGAGCATGAACGAGCGCAGCCCCTGATCAATCGCGCCGGATGTTCTCGCGCCGCCGAATGGCCCTGTCGGTCGCGTAAAAACTTCAGCCATGGTCGTAAAATCCTCATTGTTGGCGACGCAAACCGCCGCACTTGCGCAAGATATGAGCCTCTAATGCTGGGGTTTCAAGTCCTTAAGGGTCCGGTTAATTTAATCTAATCTGAGCGCAGGAAGGGGACTGCGGGCGCTCTCAAGACCGCCCACGTCCCAATTCCGCCGAAGGCGATGATCATCAGGCCCGCTATCGTCAGCGTCTCGAGAACAGCGTTCAACGAAAACACGAAGTCGATTTTCATCACGTATGTGACGGCGATCCACGCGACGAGGCTGCCCAGCGCGATAGCGACGAGGGCTGCAATGATGGCGAGAAGCGCATATTCGAAGGCGTGTGCCTTCATGATCTGCCGCCGCCGCGCGCCGATCGTCTTCAGAATGACGGCTTCAAGAATTCGCCGCCGCTGGGCCGTCGCCAGTGCTCCTGCAAGCACCAGCGCGCCCGCAGCAAGCGTGACGCTCCCCGCGACCTGAACGGCGATCATGACTCTGGCAAAGATCTTGTTGAACTGATCGATGGCGTCGCGTACGCGGATTGCGGTGACTGCCGGATAGGCGCGGCCCAAATCGCGCACCATCGACGTTTCGGTTGCGCGCGAGGTCTTCGGCGGCAAACGCAGCGTCGCCAAGACGTTGTGGGGCGCCGCTTCGAGCGTGTTCGGCGAAAACACCATGATGAAGTTGAGAGCCAGGCTCTCCCAGTTCACCTCGCGAAGATTGGCGATCGTCGCTTCGATGTTGCGGCCAAGGACGTTCACCGTCACGTGGTCGCCGATGCCGAGATCGAGCTTTTTGGCAATTTCGCCTTCGAACGAGACGAGCGGCGGACCGTGATAGTCCTTGGCCCACCATTGACCGTCGGTGATCTTCGAGCCTTCCGGGAGCGTATCGGCGTAACTCAGGCCGCGGTCGCCATTGAGCACCCATTGGACGTCGGCTGGGACTTTGAGGTTTTCAACCGGCGTACCCTTGAGCGCTACGAGGCGGCCTCGGAGCATTGGCGCATCGATCAGCCTCGCGCCCGGAACATCCGCGACGATGCGGGACTTCACGCTGTCGAACTGCTTCGGACCGATGTCGAGAAGAAAGTAGTCCGGCGCTTCTTCCGGCAAACGCTCCTGAAGGTCGGCAACCAGTGCCGCGTTCGCGAGCGCGACGGCGACGAGCAGCGAAAGCCCCGTTCCAAGCGAGAGCACGACCGATCGCGTCAGTCCGTCGGGGGCCGCAATGTTGCGCAACGCGATCGCCAGTTCCGGTGTGGCGGGGCGCGGAACACGTTGCACGAGGCGTGCGATCGCGCTGCCAAGCAGTCCGAACACCACGAGCATGACGACCAAGCTGATCGCGATGTACACCGCGATGTCATGCGGCTCCGAGGTCAGAACGGCGATCGCAAAAAGCAACGCAACCAAAGCTCCGGTCGTCGCAATGATGGCATTGCGCGGACGTCCTCCGGCTGCGCTGACGGACTCACGAAAGAGCACGGCCGCCCGCACGTTCTCGACGCGTCCGAGCGGCCACAGCGCGAAAATGAGGGCGACGAGAAAGCCATAGAGCGCCGCAAGGCCAAGGCTTGCCGGCGATACCTGAATGCCTGCGTCAATCGGCAAGAGATCGCCGTAGAAGTTCTCGATTACGGGCGGCACGGCAATACCAAGCGCTAGCCCGATTGCGATTCCGATGGCGCTCATCAGCAGAATTTGCACGAGGAAGATGCCGATGATCTGAGCGCCGGAGGCGCCGACGCTGCGCATCGTTGCAACGACCTTGATGCGCTTGTCGATGAACGTTCCGACCGCATTCGCAATGCCGACGCCGCCGACCAGAAGCGATGCAAGCCCAATCAGGATCAGGAACTGGCGCAAGCGTTCCAAGGTCCGCGTGATCTGAGGCGAGGGATCATAGCGATCGACGCTGGTGAAGCCCCCCGTCGGCATTTTCTTCTCGATGGACTTGCGGATATTTGCCATCGTTTCGCGGTCTGCCGGAGCATTTGGCGGCAGCTTGACGGCGTAGCGCCAACGGATCAGCGTTCCCGGTTTCACGAGCGCCGTTTTATCGAGCGTCGCCAGGGAAACGAAAATGCGCGGCCCGTAGGTCAAGCGATCTGCGACGGCATCGGGCTCCGCTTTCAGAACGCCGCGAACTTCGATATCGGCGTCTCCGATACGAAAGCGATCGCCGATTTTAAGGCCGAGGCGTTCGAGAAGCATCGGATCGACGACGGCGCCATTACCCGCGATCGCATCGGCAAACGATTTTCCGCCTTCGATAGTCGTCTCGCCTGACAAAGGATAGGCGGCATCGACCGACTTCAATTCGGCAAGAGCCTGATCGGAACCATCGAGACGGCGGGCCATCGTGCGCATCGTCGCGGTTTCACTGACGCGTCCGAGCGTGCGAAATAGCGCCTGCTCATCAGGCGTCGCGCGGATGTGCATGCGGGAAAACGTCATGTCGCCGCCGAGGATCGTCTCGCCCTGGCTCGCGAGACCGGCGCGAAGCGCGTCCGCGAGCGCGCCGACGGCTGCGATCACCATGACACCGAGCGCCAGGCAGGCGATGAAGATGCGGAACCCTTTGAGGCCGCCACGCAACTCGCGCACGCCGAGCTTCAGGATCGTCATCAGGCCGGAGCCGCGGACCGAAAGATTTGCGCGCGAATCGAGGGCCAACGTCACGGCGACACCGCGCGCACAGCCGAAACCGATGACGTTTCGTCGGCAACGATCGAACCGTCCGACATGCGAATGACGCGATCGGCCATCGCCGCGAGATGATCGTCGTGCGTTACGATCACAAGCGTTGCATTGCGGCGTTCGCGCAATCCGAACAGAAGATCGATGATCTGGCGGCCCGTGCGGCCATCGAGATTGCCGGTCGGCTCGTCGGCGAAGATGATGCGCGGCTCGCGCACCAAGGCGCGGGCAATCGCAACCCGCTGTTGTTCTCCACCGGAAAGCTGCGCCGGAAAATGATCGACGCGACCTGCCAAGCCGACTTCCTGCAAGAGACCCCTTGCCGCGTCGAAGGCCTTGGGATCGCCTGCAAGCTCCATCGGCAGCGCGACGTTTTCAAGCGCCGTCATCGTCGGGACGAGATGGAACGATTGAAAGATGATCCCCATCTCGGCGCCACGCAGCATCGCAAGCTCGTCCTCGGAAAGACGCGTCAAGGCATGGCCGCCAACCGCGACGGTACCGCTCGTGACGCGTTCGAGACCGGCCATCACCATCAGCAGCGACGTCTTCCCGGATCCCGAAGGACCGACGATCGCCACGGGCTGTCCGGCCCCAATATCAAGCGACACGCCGCGCAGGATGTGCACGGGCCCGGCTCTGCTCGTTAACGTCAAATGCACGTCGTCGAGTTGGATGATCGGTTCGCTCAAGCTCTGTTGCCTTGCTCTGGTTGCCTGAATGTGGCTGATGGATTTTCTCGCCGGCCGGGTCTTGTTTCACGGAATTCGAAGCTTTACGTCAGGACAGTGATTTGCGTGATGGGTGGGGCCGAAAAATGAAAGCGCACCCTGTGCTCCAAGCGGCTCCGGCGCTCATTGTGACATTCGCCCTTTCGATTCTCGCAGCGATCGCCGCGCCCGTTCGTGTTGCTGCTGATACATCGGCACCCATAACCATCGTGGCATTCGGTGATAGCCTGACGGCGGGTTACGGCTTGAAAGCCAGCGATTCCTTTCCGGCGCAACTTCAAATGGCGCTTCGTGCAAAAGGCTACAAGGTCACGATCGTCAACGCCGGCGTTTCCGGCGACACGACCGCGGATGGCCTTAGGCGTTTCGATTGGTCGCTGCAGCCAAAGCCCGATGGCGTCATTCTCGAACTCGGGGCCAATGACGCGCTGCGCGGTATCGATCCCAAGGAACCGCGCGCCAATCTCGACAAGATGCTGGCGACGCTGAAATCGCAAAATATCGACGTTCTTCTTGCCGGGATGAAAGCGCCCAACAATTGGGGTCCTGAATACGTCAAGGCTTTCGATGCGATCTATCCCGATCTCGCGGCGAAATACGGCATCAAGCTCTATCCGTTCTTTCTGGACGGCGTGGCGATCGACCCCGCATTCAGTCAACCCGACGGGCTGCATCCGACCGCGAAAGGCGTCGCCGTCATCGTGAAGCGCATGATGCCGGATGCGGAAGCTCTTGTTCAACACATCACGCAACGGAAGACGGCAGCGAAGTAGGCGCGTTTCCGCGCGCCCGCGTTTGCCCGTTCCATGAAGTGAGGACGTCCCGATGCCCCGGTTGTTCACGGCCATCGAAATTCCCGACGAAATTCGCGATGAGCTTTACCGGCTGCGGATGCCGCTGCCTGGCGCACGCTGGATCAAGCCGGAAAGCTACCACATCACGCTGCGGTTTGCGGGGGACATCGGCAACAGCGAAGCCCGAGAGTTCGTCGCAAACCTCGCCAATATCGAGATTGATGGTTTCGAGCTGCGGCTCTCCGGGCTTGGTGTTTTCGGCGGCGACAATCCGCATGCGATCTGGGCTGGCGTCGAGCCTCAGCCGCAACTCGAAGAGTTAGCGCGGGCGCACGAAAAAGCCGCGCGCAATGCCGCACTCGCACCGGACACGCGGGCGTTTCGGCCGCACGTGACGCTGGCGCGCTTGAAGCATTCCAACGTCGAAGCCATCGCGCGTTTTCTGACGCGCTACGGCGGCTACCGCTCCGAGCCATTTTTCGTGACGCGAACGCTGCTGATGTCGTCGCGTCCGAGCGTCGGCGGCGGGCCTTATGGCGTCGAAGATCGCTTTCCCGTGCGCGGCATGGAATTCTTGAGCGAAGACGGCGAAGCGAGCTGGTAGCCCGCGATTCGTTCTAATCGATCGTCAAAACGACCTTGCCGGTGGCCTCACGGCGCTCCAGGACGCCCAAGGCTTCGACGATGCGCTCGAGCGGGTAGGTTGCGTGAACGCGTGGCGCTAATCGGCCGGCCGCGACCCAATCGAGAAGCTGCAGCATGTTGGCGCGATGGCCTGCGGGATCGCGGCGCACGGATTCGCCCCAGAACACACCCGCCATCTCGGCGCCTCTCAACAACAGCAGATTGAGCGGAATTTTCGGGATCTCGCCTGCCGCAAAGCCCACGACGAGGAAGCGGCCCTGCCATGCCAACGCGCGGACGAGCGGCTCGGAAGCTTCGCCGCCGATGCAATCGTAGACCACATCCGCGCCATTTCCCCCGGTCAGCGCGCGAACGTCGGCCTTGAGGTCCGTCCCTGGAAAGAGGATCGTATCGTCGGCACCGGCAGCCTTAGCGATCACGCACTTTTCCGGAGATGACGCGACGGCGATGACGCGGGCTCCCATTAGTTTGGCGATCTCGATCGCGGCCTGCCCAGCGCCGCCGGCGGCACCCGTGACGACGACCGTCTCTCCGGCCTGCAAGCGGCCGCGTTCGCGCAGGCCGTGCATGGCGGTGCCGTAAGTCACCGATAGCCCAGCTACCACGGTCATCGGAACGGCATCCGGCACCGGAACAAGGGCTTTCATGTCGACGGCGATTTTCTCGGCCGCGCCGCCCCAATTGACGTAGGCCATCACCTTCTGGCCCGGCGAAATTTCCGAATTTTCGTCAGCAACCCTCTCGACGACGCCTGCGATTTCGGCACCCGGAGAGAACGGCAGATCGGGCTTGAACTGGTATTTACCGCGCGTGATCAGCGTATCGGCGAAGTTGAGGCCGACCGCCTTGACGCGGACGATAGCTTGGCCCGATTTCGCTTTTGGCTCCGGCAGCGTCTCAAGGGCGAGACTTTGCGGCCCATCAAGACTCTTGCAAAGAGCTGCCTTCATATGTGACCTCCCCTCCCTCTGATCTTCTTCTGACACACACGAGCGCGCCGCAATGTCAAGAAATGCAACGACTTGGCCACCGCATTCAAAGGGCTATTTCGCCATCGGAGCCGAGCGCATGTCAAAATCGCTCAATCTCGGCAACCTGATGCGCTCGGCAAATGCTTTTGGCGCGAGCTTCACGTTTACGGTCGGCGCCACCTACAAAGCCATCGAAGCGCACGCCGACACCTCCAAAAGTCAATTGCATCTGCCCCATTACAATTGGGCGACGCTGGATGAGATGGCGCTCCCCGGGGGCTGCAAGCTGGTCGGCATCGAGCTTTTGGACGACGCCATCGACCTTCCGAGCTTCCGGCATCCCTTGCGCGCGGCCTATGTGCTGGGGCCGGAACTTGGATCGTTGTCCGAGCCGCTTATCGCGCGCTGCGATTACGTCATCAAAATCCCCACGCGGTTTTGCATCAATGTTGCGATGGCGGGGGCGATCGTGATGTATGATCGTACCAAATCGTTAGCACGTTTCGCCGATCGCCCGATTGGCGAAGGGGGACCTTGATGCTGCTACCGCGCTTTCTCGCAGCCTTGAGCTTTTTTGTGCTGGCCGCGACACCGCTCAGAGCGGCGGAGATGACGCGCGTCGATACGTACGGGAGCTGGACGTTGCTCACCGATTCCGCGACGCCGCACCTTTTCTGTTTCGTCACCAGCGAGCCGAAATCCAGCGCTCCCAAAGATGCGCAGCGCGAGGCACCGCGGGCCTATATCTCCGCTTGGCCGAAGGATGGCATCCGGAACGAAGTCAGTTTCCGCATGGGTTTCAAGATCAAAAAGAATGCGTCCGCAAATGCGTCTGTTGGTTCCGGGGGCTTTAAACTTTTCGGCTCCGACGATCACGCCTTCGTATCCGACTCGACGCGGGAACTGAAGCTGATCGAAGCCATGCGCAAGGGTAGCACGATGACCGTCGCCGTGGCGTCCGATCATGGAATAGTGACGGACACGTATTCGCTGTCGGGCGTCGCCGCTGCTCTGCAAAAGCTTCAGGATATGTGCTTCTAACCGCGTTTCTAGGTTCGGGTCTTCGAACGCAGGTGCACATAGATTGCGCCTTCGCCGCCGTGATGAATGGCGGCCGTCGTATAACTCACGACGATGCTGCGGACGTCCGGTTCTTCCAGCCAGCGGGGCACATTTCGCTTCAGGATTCCGCGTTCGCCGTCACCGCCGTAGCTGTGTTCGGATGAGCTTGCCGTTTTGCCCTTGCCGGTAATGACCAGGACATACCGCTGGCCGCGGCTCTGGCACCGGAACAGGAAGGCGCGAAGCGCCGCGTGCGCCTCGCTTTGGCGCAGGCCGTGGAGATCGACGCGCGCTTCGATGTCGATACGTCCGATGCGAATCTTGCGGGCGCTGCTGCGATCGAACGCGGAAAGGTCCGGGGCCTTACGCACCGCGGTTTTGGTGGCGACTGGCCGCGGCTCAACGGCCGGTTCTTTGATGGGCGGAGAACGATGCGGTTTTTCCGGCTTTAGAAGAACTCTGGATTTGGGCGGGTCGGGCAACGCCCGGTCGCTCAGATGGACGCGCGGCTTGCCGCGTTTCAGCGGCTCGATCGTCGCCGCCGTATGGTGCCAAAGATCTTCGTCGTGGGCGACAGGCTCTTTGCGGCCCCCTTTCCCCTGCGGCTTCTTCACGGCTCGCCGTCCGCGTTTGCATCGACCGGCGCGTGCGTGATGGGCAGCAGGACGATGAAATGCCCCGGCACTTTGGTGATTCCTGCGAGCCTTCCTGCCTTCTCACCGGAGCCGAAGTAAATGTCGCCACGTTCCGGACCTTTGATCGCTGAGCCGACGTCCTGCGCAATCATCAGCCGCCGGAAGCCGCCGCTTTTGGTGGCGTGCGTTAGGGCCGGGGCATCGACGAAGATCGGCGTTCCAAGAGCGTAATACGTGGTATCGACCGCCAAGCTGCGGCCGGCCTGCAGCGGAATGTTGTTCGCGCCGATTGGGCCGTTCGCGCTATCGCGCGGCAGTTCGCGGAAGAAAACATAGGATTGGTTCTTCCACATGACGGCTTTGGCGCGATCGGTATTCGTCCGCAGCCACGCTTTCAAAGCTTCGAGGGATATGGCGTCGGCGCCGATCTCCCCGTCGTCGATCAGGACACGTCCAATCGATGTGTACGGATAGCCGTTCTTGCCATCGTAAGAGATGCGAACCATCTCTCCATCCGGGAGTTCGACGCGTCCGGAACCTTGGACCTGGAGGAAGAAAACGTCGACGGGATCCTCGAAATACATCAGCTCCAAGCCCTGGCCCGCGAGGCCGCCCTGCTCGATTTCGGCGCGTGTGAGATAGGGCTGCAATCCCTGCTCGGTTTTGCGCATGTGGGTCGCCGAGGCGGATTTGGCGCCGCGCTCGCTTTCCGCAACCATGTTCACGAGGTCCGGCGGGCGGCGGTAGACCGGCACCTTGAAAAGCGACGTTTGCCTCCGCGCGCCCTTCATGACGGGCTCGTAATATCCCGTCAGCAATCCCCGAGATTGCGTTCCCGTTACCCGATGCGGACGAAAGTGCGTTTCGAAGAAACGGCGCGCCTGCTGGCGTGTTCGAACGTCGCCGGATCGGGCATCGGTGAGCGCCAAATTGCAAACGTCGAGGAGATTTTGATTATAGCGGGCGTCGGCGGGTTTTTGCTTGTGTGCCGCCGTGTTCAGGAGAGGGCCACAGGATGCGAGAAACGCCTTCCACGCGGCGAGATGATCATCGTCCGCCCAGCTGGGGACATCGCCGAAAGACACCGGATCGAATGTGATGGCGTGCGTTTGCATGCTGCGTGGTGATCCCGAGGAGGCTGCGGAAGCTTCCATCGGACCTGCCACCGTCAACGACAGGGCTGAAGCGATCAATGCCGCACCGGCGAAGGACCCGCTGGCGCTCCATGATCTTTGATTGCTCCGCGCCGCGGTCATCGGCCGTCCCCAGGGCCTCGCTCGCCTCAATGCCTGTTCGATCCGGCAACGTCACCGGACCGACGGGGCACAATTGTGAGCTAATTCGGCGCCTGTGTCGCGACCAATCGCCAGTTCGGATTGCTTCGCGCCTTGGCCGTCGAGATATCGCGGCTGAAGGTCCAGATGTCGGTCACATCTTTGATCTTCTGGGCGTCGCCGGAAATGACGTCGCCCGCCTTATTGCGGATGGCCGAGATAAGCTCGCTGGCGAAACGGATCGTGATCGAGGCGATGCCGTTTTTGACCTCGGCCTCGAGCATTTCCGCCTTTTTGATGCCGACAAACTGCTGATCCACCGTCTCCTCGCGCGACTCCCGATCCGCGATCGCAGCGGTGAAACCGTCGTAGACGTCCTTGCCGAGAAGATCCTTCAGCATCCGGCGGTTGCCTTCCGCAAAAGCCGAAACGATCATTTCGTACGCTGTGCCGGCGCCGCTGAGGAAAGCTGCGGGATCGAATGCCGAATCCAGCTTGGCGATTTCGAGAAGACCCTCGGTGATCGCAGGATCGGAGACGGGATAAGCTTTGATCCGCGTTTCCGCGCTTGCTGCCGAGGCTTCGGCGGCCGGCGCCGAGGGCTGCGCATCTCGGTCCCGGCGCGGCAGCGTGATGACATCCGCCGAGGTCGCATCGGAAGCCCCAGCGCGCTGGCTGGCCTCGCGTTCGCGCGCTCGCAAGCGTTCAACGCGCTGCTGGTCTTCGTCCGTGCGATGACCAAGCACGTTCCTGAGTTTGATGATCGCCGCAACCGCTACGATGAGCGCGATCAGAGTGATAAAATCAAATTGACCAGACATTCTTAAGGCTTGAGCCTCCGGTGGGTGGCAGCGGCCACGCCGCCGCGTCGAATTGCCCGCTTCGTAGCATCCTATCTAAGGCGGCGGCGCCGACATTTGTAGGTTTGACAGCATATCAGTTGTCGCCCTTAAAGTCTCGCCACGGGCTTTTGATGGCGTCCGGCGGCTGGCGTGCCCTTTTTGCAAGTGTTGTGTGAATACCGTTGAAACGCTTAACAGGAGCGACGTTCGCCTTGTAGTTGGTTCGGTTGATCCGCGCTAAGGTGCCGCAAGAACCACGGCGAGAGCTTATGTCTCAACCCTTCAAAATCGCGATCATATTGCTGCTGGCGGCGCTTCCTCTCGTGGAGATCGGGCTGCTGATCCGCCTTGGCCAAGCCATAGGCATCGGGTGGCTCACGGTTTTCATCCTCGGCACGGCGTTCCTTGGGACCTATGTCATCCGAAAGGTCGGACTGTCGGTTTTCGAGCGGGCGCTGTCGCGGCTTTCTTCCGACCGCGATGGTTTTTCGCCGCTGTTCGACGGTTTTCTGCAGGTTTTAGCGGGGCTGCTGCTGATCATTCCCGGCGTCATTTCCGATGTCATCGGCCTGGTTTTGCTCATCCCGCAGGTTCGCCATTTTACGATCCGCACCGGGCTCCTTAAACTTGTATCGTTTTTTCACTATCAGGCGGAGGTCAGCCGCGGCGCCTTTCGATCCTCAAGCGAGACGCCTAAGGAAGAGTCACGCGGTCCCGTGATCGAAGGCGAATACGAACGCGTCAGCGAACGGCCGCTGCGGCCGGGTAAGGCGGTTCAACCGCGCCGGTACGGTCCGCGCTCATGAACCGCGGAAAAACGGCAAAGGTCAGTTGGAACGACGGCTTCGTTGCGCGTCCCAGACCGGCGTGCTAGCGAGCCAAACTTTGGGGAATTGAAACGCGAGGACGGCATGGCTGAAAACGGCAATTCAAAAAACGGTTCGGCCGCTGCGCCAGATTCCCAGGAGCAACCGACGATCCAGGCGAAGATCGTCAACCAGTACATCAAGGATCTCTCATTCGAGAATCCGAACATCCGCAAACTCATTACCAACCCCGGCGATCAGCCAAACCTGAAGGTCGAGGTCAATGTTGGGGCGCAACGCATCGACAAAGATCTTTTCGAGACCTCGATCGAGTTCAAGGCATCGGCGACGAACAATCTCGGTACGATCTATATCCTCGAGACGGTCTACGCAGGCCTTCTGAAGATCGAAAGCATCCCGGAAGAGGCGCTTGAACCTTTCCTGCTTATCTCGGGCCCGACAATGATCTTTCCGTTTTTGCGCCGGCTCGTTGCCGATGTGACGCGGGAAGGCGGGTTTCCGCCGCTGCTTCTCGATCCGATTGATTTCGGTGGCCTCTATGTCCGCCGCCAGCAACAGCAGCAGGCGCAAGGCGGCAAAGCTATCGTGTGAGGGACGGGGCGCTTTAGGACGCCACAGTCTCCCAAAAGCGAAGCCAGATCGCTTTCGGACCCATTTTTTCTATAAACGTGCGGTGAGCCGCGACGTCGGCTTGCGTCAATCTCGAGGGCAACGGCTCGGGACGCGGCTTCGCTGCCGTGCGTTTGCCGCCCCGGCGTTCCGCGCTCGCCGCCGCACCGCCGAGCGTCTGCAGTCCGAACGTCGCCTGACGTTCGCCGAGCAGTTCGACATAAACATTCGCGAGCAGCAGACTATCGACAAGGGCTCCGTGTTTCGTGCGCTGCGAATTGTCGATGCCGTAGCGCTTGCATAGCGCGTCGAGCGTATTCGGTCCTGCCGGATGGCGTCGCCGTGCAATGGCCAGAGTATCGACGACGCGATCGAAGCTCAGCGGCTTTTCGCCGATGAGTTCAAGCTCGTAATTCAAGAACGTGATGTCGAACTGCGCGTTGTGGATGACGAGAACGTCATCGCCGACAAACGCCAGGAAATCGCGCACGACGTCGCGAAACACGGGCTTGCCGATCAAAGATTCGGTCGAGATTCCGTGAATCTCTTGCGCTTCGAGCGGCACGTCGCGCTCGGGATTTATGAAACGATGAAACTCGCGGCCCGTCGGAATACGGTTGAATATTTCGATGCCGCCGATTTCGATGAGACGGTGACCCTTCTTAGGATCAAGTCCCGTCGTTTCGGTATCGAGCACAATCTCCCGCATCGTGGCGCCGCCCCCGTCGTTTCAGTCGCGCCAGTACTTATCGTAAGCCTGACCCGTGCGCGCGCTAAGCTTAGCGATGATGCGATCGATTTGGCTGTTGCAGTTGTCGATTGATCCCGCAGTGTCCACAACGAAATCGGCGCGCGTCCGCTTTTCTGTTTCGGAAAGTTGCCGGGCGATAATCGTTGCTAATTTTTTAGTAGTCATTCCCGGACGCGGAAGCACGCGCTGCCGTTGAATCTCGCTGTCGGCGCTGACGACGACTTTCACGTCGACTTTTTCGAATCCGCCAGCTTCGAAAAGCAGGGGCACCTCAAGAACAGCCATTTGGGCGCCGCGCGCGTGCTCGGCCTGCAAAAACCGGCGTTCGCCTTGTCGAATTCTCGGATGGACGATTTTTTCAAGGTCTTTGAAGCTCTCCGGTTTTTTAAGCAGCAAAACGGAAAGTTTGGCGCGGTCCACCTTTCCATCTTCGACGGCTCCTGGGAAGGCGCTCTCAATTTCGGCGGAGATTGGGCCCGCATAGAGCCGATGAACTTCGGCATCGGCGTCGAAAACGGCGATACCATTTTTGCGAAATCGTGCGGCGGCCGTCGACTTTCCCATGCCGATCGAACCCGTCAGTCCGATGATCAGCATCTGACGCCACCGATGTCTTGCGCGACCAGGTCGTAGAGTTCGGGGGTGACGGTCGGGCGGACGCCGAACCACTTTTCGAAGCCCGGAACCGCCTGATGCAGCAGCATGCCAAGACCATCGACGGCGATCAGCCCATTGGCGCGCGCCGCTTTCAGAAATTCCGTTTCAAGTGGCGCATAGACGAGATCGGCAACGACCGCGCCCTTCTGCGCACGAGCGAGATCCACGCCCGGGCTGCCGATACCGTTCATTCCGAGTGTGGTCGTGTTGACGATAACCGCCGCCTCGGAAAGATGCTCGTTCCGCACATTCCAAGGAAACGCACCCACGCGCTCGCCGAAATGCAGCGCGATCTGCGCGGCGCGATCCACCGAGCGGTTGAACACGCGGACGTCGCTCATTCCGGCTTCGAGAAATCCGTAGACAACGGCGCGCGCGGAACCACCAGCACCCAGGGCCACGATATGCCCGGCGCGTTGCCGCCAGTCCGGCGCCGACGCATCGAGATTGGCCATGAAGCCGTAGGTATCGGTATTGGCACAGGCAAGTTGTCCGT
>JAICLG010000004.1 GCA_025927515.1 Hyphomicrobium sp. | reverse complement strand
TGGGCTGGCTTGCCAGCTATGGCGATAAACGCGGTCGTAATAAGCCGATCGGACCCGGGGGCGGTACCCGGCGCCTCCACCATATGCCGCTGCATCAAGCCTTGCGGCGGCGGCATGTGATGGGGGCGAAATAGGATCGACGAAGGTCTAAAGGACTTAGCTTTTGCCCGGCATGATACCACCGTTATCGGGTCATACAGAATAGTTGCCAATGACAACTATGCTGAGGCCGCTCTCGCTGCGTAATGCAGTGCGACTAGCCTGAACTCGAAGCCCTTGCCCGTAGCAGGGTAAGGCGCGGTTCGGAGGGCACCGGGCAACAGAAGCCCTCCACTTCTTATGCGTTAAAGGCTAAACGGGCTTGACTGAGCGACAAAACTGATTTCAGAGGTCGATCAGAATTGCGGCATTCTTGAAGGCTGAAGCATGGCGACGGGGCCATCGATAGATTACGCGAAGCTGCAGCAGGAAGCGATGCGCGGCGTCGTTCGCGCAGTTCTGCAGCAGGTCGTAAAAACGGGCCTTCCCGGAGAGCACCATTTCTATGTCTCGTTCCTGACCCAGGCGCCCGGCGTCATTCTCTCGAAACGTCTCAAAGAGAAGTATCCGAGCGAAATGACGATCGTATTGCAGCACCGCTTCTGGGATCTCATCGTCTCGGACGAACGCTTCGAAGTGAAGCTGACGTTCGACGGCATTCCCGAACGTCTCGTCGTTCCGTTCGCCGCGATCAAGGTGTTCATCGATCCGAGCGTTCGCTACGGCCTGCAGTTCGATGAAGACGTGAGCGATAACGAACCCATGCACCAGGAGCGCCACGCGCTCACCGCCGATGCGACCTACGATCAGATCGGCGAAGCCGGTAGCGAAACGCCGCGCGCCGTACCGAAGAAACCCCGCGCCGCCCGCAAGCCGCGCGTGACGGATAAAGATGCGGCGCCGCGCGACGCTGCGCACTCTGTCCCGCCATCGCCCGAGCCCGCCACCCGCGCCGGCGAAGCCAACGCCAAAGACGACGACAGCGCAGCGGAAACACCCCCCGCTCCCGAGGGCGCCAAGATCCTGAGCCTGGATCAGTTCAGGAAGAAGTAGGCTGGGTACGAAGTAAGGGCGCGATTTACTGGTCGATCTTTTTTGTACCTTTGGCGCTTTCTCTCTCTCCGCCGGCCCCGCCGCTTCGATTTGATTCGATTTCCTTGAGGGTTTCGATCGCATCGATCATTCGCCAATTGAGCGGGCGATACGCCTCCCCACGAAAATACTTTTTCAATCCTGCGCCCAGCAGTTTCAGCATTTCGTTCACGAGATGACTTCCAATCAAGTCATTGAGGAAATTTTGAACTTATCAACGACGAAGCTCGCCAGTCGCTCCGGGTTATGCGCCGGCTCTCATGCCGTTACTAGGAACGCGATGCGCTCACGCAAAAGTCCTGTCAGCTTCCGGGATCGCGAGTTCGGCACACGCCAAGTCCATGGCTTGCTTCATGATATTCAATTTTCGTTATCGATGACGCCGCGAGGGAATGGTATTTGCCCCTCCATTCTGCCTGCTTGACGCACGCAGGACGCGCGAAACGTCAATATCGTTCCTTCGAAACTGACTTTTGACCTTCGTGAGTTCAAACAGCGTGCCGCAAGTTATGCGGCCTCCGCGCGGCTGCCGGGCGAGAGAACTCAAATTTTCCGGCTGTCGTAGGCCCAGTGAAGCAGAGCCTGCCGCTGGCGTCGGCGGCAGCCTAAATCGTGAGCGTCGCAATTGCGCTTCAACTGCGCGACATGACGTTTGATCTGCTTCCAGCGCTTGATCTGACGCGTGTCCTCGTCCCCTAAGCGCCGGCCCATGTAATAGCGGCAATACCACTGGAACCAGCCGCGTGGATCGTCCCGATAAATCCATCCATTTTTTCGCCAGACCGACAACGGTTGGCTTGCATCGACCCCGAAATAATTCTGCGCCGGATCACGACCGTTCGGCGAGAGCTTCGCATGTTGAAACCAGCTTTTTGGAAACTCTTTTCGGCAATCGGTCATGTATTTGCCGCCGAATACGCCGAGGTGAAGCATCTCGGCGGGCGTGAGTTCCGGCTTGAAGTCAGGCGCAAAGCCTCGTCCGGCCGGTGCCACCAGCTCGTAGGTATAGCCACGCTGCATCTTGTCGTTGACGTGCACCGTCTTGCGTCCCATCTCCGCGGTCTCACTCCATCGGACCAATCAAGTTTTGCGGTGCTGTTTAGCGACTGTCATGTTGTCGATGAGGTTCGGATAGGAACGCCCCGCATGTTCGGCTCGTTTTTTGGCTTCCGCCTTCTGTGCAGGGGTAAGTTTCTTTGATGGTTGCCCCGCATTTTTGCGTGCGTTTGTTCTCTTCCATGGTGGACGGTGCGATTTCTGTTCCATGCTAGCGCGAACGCGCCTGCAAAACCAAAGTTTCGCTGGATCTCGCCGATAACCATCTCACCAAACTTCCTACGGAAACTTATCCCCGCTCCTCGCGCTGCTCGCATACTCCCCCGCATCTCACCACGCTCACAAAGGGCATGAGCTCGTGCCGCGAGACATGTGTGGTGACGAGCATGTGGGGTCGCGCGGAGAAATCGGTATGCCGCGGGTTCGCTGCCTGCCGCGCGCGGGCCTCTGAGGAGGCGGCGCGGTGAAACGCCGCTCGAAAGGAGATGCGGGGGCGGATGGCGGGTTCGACGGCTCAGGGATCGCTTTCGGGCGATCCGCACTCATACGAGAGGCGCCGGACGTAAGGGCCGGGGCCGAGGCGGAGAGTTGGCATGCACGGGGCGGCACTGGTCCGCATCCCAATCCATTTGCAAAGAGCGAGGCCATGTCGCCCCGTCCCTTCGTTGATTTGCCGAACCGACTCCGCCCCGCGAAGCCGGCCAATCGTGTTTGCGTCGGAGCCAGCCGGAGGCGCGTGCTCGTTCCTTCATTATCCTAGAACGGCGAGCCTGCGACCCATTCGGCGCTTCAGCGCAAAACTGTCGAAGGCCCGTAAATTTTGCGTCTGCGACGACTCCCGCGCTGGATGCCCGGCCTTCGGCGCGGCTGCGTCGCACGCGATCGAGGATGACGAGGGAGAAAGCCGAAAATTCTCGACAAAGCGGGCCCCATGCGCGACGAAGCACGAAAATTATTCACGCACCATGAACGGGACCGAACACATCATGACCAAAACCCGGACCGAAACCGACACCTTTGGCCCCATCGAAGTCGCGGCCGATAAGTATTGGGGCGCGCAGGCCCAGCGCAGCCTCGGCAATTTCAAAATCGGTTGGGAAAAGCAGCCCGCATCCATCGTCCGGGCACTCGGGATCATCAAGCGCGCGGCCGCCGAGACGAACATGGCTCTCGGGCGGCTTGACCCGAAGATCGGCGGAACCATCGTCAAGGCTGCCCAGGAAGTCATGGAGGGCAAGCTCGACGACCACTTTCCGCTCGTCGTCTGGCAGACAGGTTCCGGCACGCAATCGAACATGAACGCCAACGAGGTCATTTCGAACCGCGCCATCGAGATGCTCGGCGGCGACAAGGGATCGAAAAAGCCGGTCCATCCGAACGATCACGTCAACATGAGCCAATCGTCGAACGACACGTATCCGACGGCGATGCACATCGCCTGCTCGGAGGAGGTCGTGCACAGCCTCCTCCCTGCCCTTCGCAAGCTGCATAAGGCGCTGCACGACAAGGCTGAGGCCTGGGCGCACATCATCAAGATCGGCCGCACGCATACCCAGGACGCCACGCCGTTGACCCTCGGCCAGGAATTCTCGGGCTACGCCCAGCAGGTCGACAATGGCATCGCGCGCATCGAATCGTCGCTGCCCGCTCTGATGCAGCTCGCCCAGGGCGGCACTGCCGTGGGCACCGGGCTTAACGCGCCGAAGGGTTTCGCGGAGATGATCGCGGCGCGCATCGCCTCGATCACGCAGCTTCCGTTCAAATCCGCGCCGAATAAATTCGAGGCCCTCGCCGCCCACGACGCCATGGTCTTCTCGCATGGGGCGATCAACACCGTCGCCGTATCGCTGTTCAAAATTGCCAACGATATCCGGCTGCTGGGCTCGGGTCCGCGTTCTGGCCTCGGTGAGCTTGCCCTTCCCGAGAACGAGCCGGGATCGTCGATCATGCCCGGCAAAGTGAATCCGACGCAGTGCGAAGCGCTGACGCAGGTCTGCGTGCAGGTCTTCGGCAATCAGGCCGCGCTGTCGTTTGCCGGCAGCCAGGGCCATTTCGAACTCAATGTCTACAATCCCGTGATGGCCTACAATTTCCTGCAATCGGTTCGCCTGATCAGCGATGCCGCAGTCTCGTTCACGGACAACTGCGTCGTCGGCATCGAGCCCCGTGAAGCCAACATTAAAGCGGGTCTTGAGCGGTCGTTAATGCTGGTGACGGCGCTCGCGCCGAAGATCGGCTACGACAATGCCGCCAAGATCGCCAAGACGGCCCACAAGAACGGTACGACGTTGCGCGAAGAGGCCGTCGGCGGCGGCTACGTCACGGACAAGGAATTTGACGAGATCGTGCGGCCGGAGAAGATGATCGCGCCGGACTAATTGGTGCGTGCACATGCGATCGCAAGCGAACGTTTGACGGATTCGCGTTACTGCACATAAACTGCATGAAACTGAGGATGCCGTTTTGGCATTCGTTGCGGAGTGCAGTTATGACCGCAGAGATCGTCAATCTCAACAAGGTTCGCAAAGCCCGAGAGCGCGCCGATCGCGAACGAGACGCGCAGGAGAACCGGCTGAAATACGGGCAGACGAAGGTGGAGCGAAACCTCTTCGATGCCAAGCAGCGCAAGTCGCAAGCCGATCTCGATAGGTTGCGCCGCCAGTCCGACAGCATGCTGGACGACGATGATCCCGGACCCGACAACGCGTCCTGATGAGACCTGAAAAGCGCTCATTCTCGATTCAGGGACACCGCACGTCGATTTCTCTCGAGTCCGCGTTCTGGATCGCGCTGAAGGACGCCGCGGCTGAAGATGGCCTCACGGTCGCGGGCCTGATCAACGCGATCGACAAGGAACGCGGCAACGCCGGCCTGTCGAGTGCGGTCCGCGTGTGGCTTTTGAAGCGCCTGCAGATCCGAGCCGCTAACGCTACCGCTCGTAAATCCGCTGAATAACCCCAGCCTATGGTATGTTGCCGAGCGACCTGAGAACCTCGTCCGAGGAGGTTCTCCTACGTTGCGGCGCGCGTTGCCTCGTCGCTTTCACAGGCCTGACGGCACCGGGGTCTGCGGCTTGAGCCTGCAAGCTCGCGTCGGGAGCGGCTTGCGATTGTGCGGTTTGAGCGGGATCGTTTGCAGCGGGAGCCGCGGCCGGTTCGATGACATTATTCTGCGGCGCGCCGACCGCCGGGTTCGCATCCGCCGCGTTCGCGTCATGCTGATCGGCTTGCGGCATCGTGGTCGAAGACTTGGGGACGGGCTGCACGTTCGGGGTTGCAGCCGATTGCGGTGACGCAGCTCCGGAATTTGTGCCGGAGATCTGGTCGTTCGCCGTACCGGCGGACTCCGGGATGACAGGAGGCAACGTTTCGGTCTGTTTCTTTACTGCCGCATCGAGCGCCTTGCGGCGCTCCTTATCGAGCCGCGCACGTTCTTCATCGATGCGACGCGACAGTTCGAGCTGTTCGACATTGCGTTCGACTTGCCTGACGGAAAGCTCGCGTTGGAGATCCGAAACATCGACACTCGACTTGACGACCGGCAAATTATCGAGCGGCCCCTCGTAAAGCACCACAGCAGGCGGCAGCGGCGGCTTGGGCGCCGCCGGCTTCCACCCCGGCAACGGGATCGATGGCGGTGGCAGCGGCTTCGCGCGAGCCGTCACCTGACACGCCGCGCTGGCGTTGAGCGACGTCAGATCGACGGCCGCCGTCGCTTCCAGCTTGCCGTCCGGTGCATCGAGCGCGAGCGGATCGAATTTCGCGAGACCGTCCGCGAGCTTGATATCCATCTGCCGGTCCCCGATCGGAACCTCGGATGTGTTGAGCGACTCGAGCAGCGCCGCGGAGATTACGTGTGGATCGCTCTGCATCTTGCCTTGCAGAACCGCATCCGCGATGTCCGCGACGATCGCAACGGAAGGACCATGAAGGCTCGCGCCTTTAAGCGTGACGTGCCCCGTGCCGGACATGATTGCGATGAGACCGGCCGGGCTCTGCGCCGTCGCTCCGCCTTTGAGGTCGAACGTCGCCGAACCTTTGGCCGTCGGGCTGAGCGAAGAGAGCTTCGCTTGTTCGAGCTTGAGGTCGGTCGCAAGCGCAACGCCGTCGCTGACCTTTTCGAGACTGAGGCCGCCCGTCAGCCGTCCTCCGGCCGCATCGGCGGAAAGATTGCTGACGATAATCTTGCCCGGCGCCAGCGCCAGCTGCATTTCGCCGTCGCGCGTCGCGAGATTGCCGCTCAGATCGAGAGACGCAAAGCTAAGCCGCAGGTTGGCGTCGGTTCCATCGAGCGCACTGAACTTGAAAACACCGCTTGGCCAGATCGAATGCGTTTCCTGCACCGCGGCGCTATCGGAGTTGTCGCCTTCGTTCGTGCTCGGCGGAGTCGGCGGCTTGTCTGTCAGCATTGCAAGAAGCGGCGCGATGGTCACACGGTCCGCTCCGAGTTTGCCCTCGATATGCCGGCGGCCATCCGTTCCGCTGCCGACCTGAAGATACGCGGAAACGGTCGATGTGCCGAGACTGAGATCGCGCGTCGCGACCGTCCACGCGCCCTTGTCCCGACTGAGGTCGACCGTGCCGTGCGTCGCGGTATCTGTCGCGCCAGCAGGCAGCGGCAGCCCGGCGACCGCCAGGGCATCGACCACATCGTCCGCATTGACGACGGCAGCGCCGTTGAGCGCGATCGGCGAATTTTCAGGCCAGACAATATTGCCGTCGAACGCAATGTCGAAACCGGAGCCCGTCACCTCCAACCGCGTCTTGGCGCCGGAACTGAATGTCCCAACAGAAATCAGGGACGCCTCCGCAGGCGCATCCCCATTGTCGCCGGAGCTACCGGCGTCCTGCGCCAGCACCGCAAGGAGCTGCGGCATCGATGGAGCATTGAGCGATACCTCGACACGACTGGGCCGCGACCGCCACGCGCCGAGCCCGCCGTCGAATTCGGCCGATCCGCTGAGGTGCGAACTGTTCAGAACCCCATCGAACGTTACGTCGGTTGCGGAAGGAATGCGCCGTCCAAGCTCGATAAGCCCCGCGAGCTTGCCCGTCTGCAATCCCTTGAACTGCGCTTCGCCGAAAAGGGGCGAAAGACCAGTCTTGCTTACGAGTTCCGCCATCGCCTCTGGCGTCGGCGCGACGGCATCGTAGGCCAGAGTACCCAACGGACCACTGTTGCGCCTGCGAACCCGACCTTCGAGACTGACCGTAAGGCCGCTCGCCGTCGTCAGCTTGGCAGCGGGCAGGTTGATGTCCTTGCCTTCGGTCTCGAACGTCACGTCGACGTCGCGGTAGGTATTCTCGCCGTCGGTCAGCCGCCCGGCGATGACGCGCAGATGCATATCGCCCGGCAGTTCCGCCTTATCCGCCTGTCCGTCGCCGGAAGCGGCAAGCCCCAGAACCTGACGAAGCTCGGCCTTAAGCGCGCTCGCGGTCTTCGGAAAAATTTCCCGCGTATCGAGATCGGCAGCCTGCAGCGTCAGGTCCGTACGCTTTCGACCATCCTGGGAAATCGCCAGGTCACCGGCGATGGCGTGCCCCGAAATGGTGCCCGAAGCATCCGCGATCGCGAGACGCTTCTGGTCGATATCGATTTTGCCACTGAAGGAAAAGGGACCGTCGGACGTGATGTCGATCGGCATACCCGATTTTCCGGCCCATCCTTTGAGACGTGCCAAGCTCGTACCGCCAATGAAAATATCGCCCGAAAAGCGATGCTTGCCATCGGCGTTCTTCTTCAGATCGCCCGTGAGATTGAGCCGCGATCCACCCGGCAGACTGACATTGAATTTCCTGATGTGCGTGACGTTGCCGGCCCGGTCGGCATCGATCCTGAGGCCGCCCGCCGTTTCCCCACCGACCTTCACCTGTTCGAGATTGATCTTGGCGCTTGCCCTGCTGTCTCCGGCAACCGATTGCATCAGACCGAGAGTCAATTGCTTGAGCTTCGAGAACGAGGCGCTCCCCTGCCCGGCGCCAGCCAACCGGTCGATGTCGAGCCACTTCGATTCAAGCTTCACATCGAGACGCGGCGGCGTCGTCCAAGCCGCAACCGCGGAGCCGGTGACCATTTGCGGCTCGGCCACGTTATTGAGCGACAACGTAATGTCGTCGAACTTGGCGCCGAGCGCGTCTGCCGTGACCTCCGCTTTGAGATCGAGAAGCGGCGGCTCGCCGTTGGGTTTGCTGGCGGCCATGTCGCCGACCGGCATCTTCAGCGTGCCGGTCCAAGCGCCCTTGAAGGATGGCTTATCATCGAGATCGGAAACACGGCCATCGAGAAGGTAGGCGTTGGGCGATCCGTCGGAGTGCGCCGAAACTTTGAGACCGAACGAGCCATCGCTCGACGGCGCGTCCGTTGCGAACGCAAGATCATAGGCAGCCCCCGCCCAGGATGCAGATCCCTTGAAGCGGAACGGTCCCGTCAGACTATCGGCCGACAACTCCCCATTGATGTTCTTCACCTGCACCACGCGCTCGCTCGCAGCGTTGTAGATCGAAACCGCACCATCGATGAGTTTGACGGACCGAAGTGTCACGTCGCGCGGCACAAAAGGAAGCTCGCCCGACCGCAGCCGGATATTGCTCCAGTTTCCGCCACCCGATTTGTCGACGGCCAAAGTCAGCACGGGCTTGTTCAGCTCGATGTCGCTCGCTTCCAGGACGCCGCGCAGGAGCGCCGGTCCCGAAAGCCACATCGTGAAGCTGTCGGCTCTGACGAATGGCTCGCCCGTCTGCCCGCTGGCGTTGGCGATGCGCACCTTCTCGAAGCGGACGTAAGGGACCGGCAGCAATTTCAAATTGACCGATCCGCCGACCCGGACCTCGCGTCCGAGCACTTTGGAAGCCTCTTCCTCGAACACGCCGCGATAGCTGTTCCAGTCGACGAGATTCGGCACGGCGAAAAGCGCCGAAAGAACGAAGACGAGGAGCCCGCCGAGAAATAGAAGCGCGTTGTTCATAAACGTCTCTTGCAGCCCGCATGACGATTGCTGAGCGCCGGCGACGGACCAGATTGAAATACACGCCGTCGTACGCATCTATATGGCACGGAGCGCGAATACTCTGAACCCGAATTTTGGCTTCATTCCAGGCATGACAGGATTTTGTGATCGATTCGCCGCGCGTCGTATCCGCCGGAGCGCGGCACCTGGACACGCCAGTTGTAGGATCAGCCCTGGTGGTTTAGGTCAATGCGCATGACTTCGACTCGCAAGCCGAACGCCGCGACGGGCCCGGATTTGCCGCACGACGACGATGATCCGCCGTTCGATCTGCCGCAAGCACCTTCGTCCGCGAGCCAAACGCACCGACCGGCCGACAACGCACAGACGATGCAATCGATTTCGGCGCGCGCCATTGCGGCGGCACGCGGCGCGCCGACGTATCTGGAAGGCCTCAACCCGGAACAGCGCGAAGCCGTCGAGACCACCGAAGGCCCCCTTCTGGTGCTCGCCGGCGCGGGCACCGGAAAGACACGCGTACTGACGACACGCATCGCCCACATCCTGGCAACGGCGAAGGCCTATCCGTCGCAGATCCTGGCTGTCACGTTCACAAACAAGGCGGCGCGCGAAATGCGCGAGCGGATCGGCGGGCTGATTGGCGGCAGCATCGAAGGCATGTCGTGGCTCGGAACGTTCCATTCGATCGGTGTCAAAATTCTGCGCCGTCATGCCGAGCTTGTCGGGCTGAAGTCCGGCTTCACGATCCTCGATGACGACGATCAGGTCCGGCTCCTGAAGCAAGTCATCGAAGCGGCGGGCATCGACAAGGATCGTTGGCCGGCCCGCCAGCTCGCGAGCCTCATCGACAGTTGGAAAAACCGCGGCTTGACGCCGGACAAGGTTCCGGGAGGCGAATCCTTCGCCTTTGCGGGAGGCAAGGGCGCCGCCCTTTACGCGGCTTATCAAGCGCGGCTCAAAGACCTCAACGCCTGCGACTTCGGCGACCTGCTGCTCGAATGCCTGCGTCTTTTCCGCGAACATCCGGACGTGCTCGCCGACTATCATCGCCGCTTCCGCTACATTCTTGTCGACGAGTACCAGGACACCAACGTCGCCCAATATCTATGGCTGCGGCTCCTGGCGCAGGGATCGCCGAATATCTGCTGCGTCGGCGACGACGACCAATCGATCTATGGCTGGCGCGGCGCCGAAGTCGACAACATCCTGCGCTTCGAAAAGGATTTCCCCGGCGCCAAGGTCATCCGGCTGGAGCGCAACTATCGGTCGACCGCCAACATCCTGGCCGCCGCTTCCGGCCTCATCGCCAAGAATGCCGGCCGTCTCGGGAAAACGCTTTTCACTGATGGCGCGGCGGGCAAAAGGATCGCGATCGCAAATTTCTGGGATGACGAAGCCGAAGCCCGCGCTATCGGCGAAGATATCGAGAATTTCCAGAGGGCTCGCGAGAAGCTGAACGACGTTGCAATTCTCGTTCGTGCGTCATCGCAGATGCGCGCCATCGAAGATCGCTTCATCACGCTGGGGCTGCCCTATCGCGTCATCGGCGGTCCACGCTTCTACGAGCGCCAGGAAATCAAGGATGCCATCGCCTACCTCGACGTGGTCGCCAATCCGGCCAACGATCTGAAATTCGAGCGCATCGTGAATGTGCCGAAGCGCGGCCTCGGCGACACGACAATCAAACGCATCCGCGAATTGTCCCGTGCCCGTGGATTCCCCCTGTATCAGGCTGCCCGCGAGATCGTGGAGACGGACGAATTATCCGCGAAGGGCCGCAAATCGCTCTTCGATCTGATGCAGGCGTTCGAGCGCTGGCGCGGCAACCTCGACCACATGCGGCATACCGATCTCGCCGAACTCATTCTGGACGAGTCGGGTTACACGGCCATGTGGCAGGCCGACAAAAGCCCGCAAGCGCAGACCCGACTCGAAAACCTTAAAGAGCTCGTGCGGTTCATGCACGACTTCGACACGCTGCAAGGCTTCCTCGAGCACGTCTCCCTCGTCATGGATGCCGATCAGGGCAGCGACGGCGATCGCGTCTCACTGATGACGCTACACGCCGCCAAGGGCTTGGAATTCGGCGTCGTCTTCCTACCAGGTTGGGAGGAAGGGCTCTTCCCCCATCAGCGCTCGCTCGACGAAAGCGGACGAGCCGGCCTCGAAGAGGAGCGCCGGCTCGCCTACGTCGGCCTGACCCGCGCCAAACGCTTCGCCAAGATCTCGTTCGCCCAGAATCGCCGCACGCACGGCCTTTATCAATCAGCGCTCCCGTCGCGCTTCGTTGACGAGCTGCCGGAAGCGACCGTCGAAGTTATCGAAAGTGAGATGCCCTACGGCGGCCGCGCGAATGCGTTCGGCTTCGGCAACCCCTTCGGCGCGAGCCGTTTCGACCGCGCCAGCGGCGCCGAGCCGTTCAGCTCGAACTATAAAACGCCCGGCTGGCAGCGCGCCCAGCAATCCTGGAGCGGCAATCGCGAACCCAAAAAGAGGCCGAGAACTCCGGTAACGCTTGAAGGCGAATTGGTCGCCGCGTCGACGGCCAGCGCGCCTTCGTTCAAGAACGGCACCCGCGTCATGCACGAAAAATTCGGGTCCGGGACGGTGACGCTCGTCGATGGCAACAAGCTGACGATCGATTTCGACGACGGTTCTACGAAGCGCGTCGTGGCGAGTTTCGTCGATCCTATATGACTGATTCGTAACAAGGAAATGCTCGACGGGAGTCCAATTTCCGCCGCCTAATTCTTGTTATTGCCGCAATTGCGTGACACATTTTAACGGCTCGTTGAGCTGTGGGGGTTCATCAGCAACTAAGCAGAATCAACGTCGAACGCGCGTTCGACGGATAATGTTGATGTGCGTTGAGACCACGGAAGTGAACGCGGGAAACGTGAAACCGAAGTGGGGAAACGTCGTTTGGGAGGGTAGAGTCCCTGAGAGGAGCTATCCAATGAGCACTTACCGCTTTCCCTTAAGGGGTAAGATTGGTGTCGTCCGAGGACTTAATGATCAACTTGCGGTGCGGCTGGGAGCAGCGAAACGCGAACAGACCAGGTCGAAGGCTCGGTCGAACCTCGTGCAAGACACAGAACCGCTGACCGAGGAGGAGGTACGCAACCTCCCGGTGGCACATCGCTATTCAGCCTAAGCGCAATTGCGTCCTAGGAGCGTCACAGCGCAGACCACACGTTCGATAACGGCGCCTGGCCCTGGCGCCGTTTGATTTTCCGGCGGCGACTACGATTAAGCCGCCGCTTTGGCATTCTTCAGGATGTCCCAGGCCGCATTGATCTGCTTGATTCGTTCTTCACGATGGCGGCGATCGGCCTCGCTGCGTGCGTGATCCGGATGCCAGGACATTCTGAGCGCATCGACGACCTTCTTCACCGCGGCCGGCGGCGCCTCCGCGTTCAGGCCGAGCACGCGATAGGCCTCGAACACGGATGACGGCGGCTCCGCAGATGCGGTTGCCCCGCTCTCGTCCCTTCGTGATGTCCCATGCACGATCCGCATAATGCGGTCGAGATCCCGCATCATCGACCGCAGCAACGCTCCGCAGCGCTTCGGACCCAGTTGCTCGGCGCGCCGGGAAATATCGGCCGCACGCCCGTGCAGTGCGTCGATCTCCGTTTGAAGGACCTCGCGAAGCAGAAGGTCGGGCGGCAACGTCGCAACGAGCAGTTCGGTTTCGACAAGACGTGCGTGCACGACGGAGAGGGATTTTGCGACGTGTACGTCGCCGCTCCCGCTCCCGGACGGATGAGACGGGTTTCGCCTGCCGCCCCGAAGCGCGTCGGCCATTTGCGTATAAGCACGCTTGGCGGCCTGCAATATGTTGGACGGCGGCGCGTTCGAAGAAGGCTCTGATCGCATGGCCTCGTAGGTCAGCGGCACGCGCCGGCGTGCAACAAAGAGACATGCGGCCATCAGTGACACCAGCAGCACGGAGATAACGCCCGCGACCCTGAAAGCTCCTCCCGGCATGGAGCCCTTCGCCGCAGGATTGACGAACGTCACCCAACGGGGCTCGTCGGAACGCGGCCCAATCGAGCTTGTCTCGATGACACTGTCAGCAGAGAGCGGTTGCCTCGTCACGCTCGGAAGATGCGTCGTGTGTCCAAACCCGGGGAGAACGAAACGGCCCCTGAACCGGCTGATAGGAGCGAAATCCTTTGGCAAATGCGCCGGAAGCGCGACGCCGACCGCGGGCGCCGAGGCAGCAACCTTCGCCCAGAGAACTTTCTGCCCCGCGCACTCGATGGTGAACTTGTGCACCATCATCGTCTCGCAAGCGTCGGTGGACGACGACTGGCACGTCGTGAACGGACGGTCTTGGCGCTGCCCGATGATCGGATAATCGATCGGAGCCGACGGGTGCAGGCGCGGCGTCCCGTGATCCATTTCGCACGCATAGGGAATAACGAGATCATCCGCGCTGCCCCGCGTCGGCATGGCACTGGTCACGGCCAGGACCAACACGCCGAGACTCAACGCCCTTAAGGCCCCCATGTACGCCCCCAAGAGTTCCCCAGACCCGCTTAACCACGATCCTAGTCTAACCACTAGCCGCAAGGGTGGCGACAGCGAAAGTTATGAACCACTTTGCGCTTGGAAGTATCTTATGCTCGATACGTGATCATATCGGCAGTTGGAGGTAGGGCTCGGGGAGATCAGCAAAGCAGCGGACGCCACATCTTTGCGCTGAACGTTTGCGATTGCTCGACATGCGCTTCAGCGCCTCGCCGAGACGGCTGACAGCGCGTTCGAAGGGTGCGAAACCGAAAGAAGATCCTCGACGGGGAGTTGCGTGGATGTCCGCAGATGTTGCAGATGGTCGTTTATATCGGCAGGGCGTGTTCCAGCGACTTTACGATCTCACCGATCTGGACGCGAAACCTGCCCCGTTACCGGAAGGGCACGAACCCGAGCCGATCAGTGACATTCTGCAGCCCGACGAGAGACGTAAGCGCGAACGCTTTATCCCGGTCACCCGCTTCGCCCTGCTCGATCGGCTGACGACTCCCCATCTTTGGCCCGCGGGTCAGGCGGCCGAAGCGCGCCGCTTCTTTCGCTATCTCGATTACTGGCGCCAGCAGCAGTATTTCGCGTTGCTGCTCGATCTCGAGCAGACCTATGAAACATTCTCCCCGGACAGCGATCTGCTGATGACTCGCAGCTTCTCTGATGCCGATCGGGAGGCCTTGAAGCATCGCGTCTTTGAAGGCGTCGAAAGTCTTCTCCAACGCGCCAACTACGAGCGGATCGATGCGACCGACGTCGAGATGATCCTGACGCGCGACAGCCACTACGGCCTCGACCTCAACGTCGATATGAAGGCCTTCGAGAACATCGTGATCTACTATCGCGGCGCCTCCAATCAAAAGTACGAGCGGCGCAACATTCGCAAGTTCCTGCGCAAGGAGGAATTCGACGTTCCGATCTTCCAGCGGCTTTTCATCATGTTCAAGCTGAAGCCGTTCGCAACGCGCGTCGAGGAAGTGATGCGCGAACGCAAGTGCAGTCGCGATACCGCTGAAAAATGGGTTGAACGAGCGCGCCACCACATGCCGCCGGGCATCTCGGACAGAAATATTTACTTGAAGCTGTTCAAGAACATTCCGCGCACCGACGTCGAGATGGTGTTTCCGAATACGGAGGTGAGATTTCGATCTCTGGACAAATTGCGCCTCGGCGTCACGGCTGGCGGCGGCCTCGGCATGGGCGCCTTCGGCGCAGCAGGCAAGATTGCCCTCCTAGCCAGCAACCCGATTGCAGCGATGGGTGCGCTTGTCGGACTCGGCGGCATTGCGGCGCGCCAGGCAATGGGTTTCTTCAACCAGAAACAGCGCTATATGGTCGTGATGGCGCAGAACCTTTATTTTCATACGATGGCTGACAATCGCGGGGTCATCCTCAAGATCGCAGCTCGTGGCGCCGAAGAGGACGTGAAAGAAGAAATGCTTCTCTACAGTGTTCTTGCCAAGGAAAAGGCGACGCGCGCCGACCTGCCGTCGATAGATCTGGCAATAGAATCCTATCTGATGCGCACGTTCGGTATCAAAGTCGATTTCGAAATCGACGACGCCCTTGACCGACTGCTCCGCGACGGCATCGTCGTCGAAAAGCCGGATGGCACGCTCGAGACGTTGCCCCCGGCCGCGGCCGCGAAACACATTGACGAAAAGTGGGACGTGTTCCTCGACCATCTGCCCGACCCCATACCTTCCGAAGGTTATGAGTTCGAAGGCGGATCTGATACGCGGGCAGTTTGATATCCATGGCCTTCAAAAAATACGCCGCCGACTTTAGCGATCGCGCGCACGCCCACGCCACTGGAAGCGCATTACAGGACCTTATAGAGCCGCCGCCCGAGGCATTGACCGTTTTTGAAAATGGCCCGGGAAAATGGCGCATCGAAGCTTATTTCGATGTTGATGCCGGTAAACACGATCTCGCCAGTGAGCTTGCTCCGCTCGTCGCCGGCCCGTTGCCACCATTCTCCGAAGAAGACATTCCCGACTTGAACTGGGTCGCGATTTCACAGGCCGCATTGCCGCCCGTTCACGCCGGCCGCTTCACGATACACGGCAGCCACGATCGCGACCGCGTGGCACGCGGCCCGAATACGATCCTGATCGATGCGGGCGAAGCTTTCGGCACGGCTCATCACGCGACGACGTTCGGCTGCCTTTTAGCCATCGATCGCCTGGCGAGATCGCGTTCGTTTCGCTCCGTCCTCGATCTCGGCTGCGGATCCGGCGTCCTGGCGATTGCCGTGGCCAAATCGCTCGCGGCGGCGCGTATCATCGCCGCCGACATGGACGCGCAGTCTGTCAAAGTTGCATCCGAAAATATCCGGCTCAACGGTGTTTCGCGGCGCATTGCGGTCGTCCGCGCCAGCGGTGCCACAAACCCGCACATTCGCAGTCGCGCACCATTCGACCTTCTGATAGCGAACATCCTGGCAGGGCCGCTTATCCGGCTGGCGCCCGAACTGGCGCGGATCGTCGCCACTGGCGGAACCTTGGTGCTCTCCGGCATCCTTATCCCCCAGGCGCCAGAAGTCGCTGCCACCTACGCCGCACAAGGCTTCATTCTGCACCGGCACGATCGCATAACAGGCTGGTCGACGCTGACCTTCATACGTCGCTGAAATCGACCGTTGCCCGGATCGCCGCCGCCTCTTAGAACCTCGAACATGTTTCAGACCTTCCAATCGCAATCCGGACCGGAGCACGTCGCCGAACGCGTCAAAGCGCTTCGCGCTCTAATGGCGAAATCCAAGCTCGATGCCGTTCTCGTTCCGCGCGCCGACAGCCACCAGGGCGAATACGTTCCGCCTTCGGCCGAACGTCTGCGATGGCTGACCGGCTTCTCGGGCTCTGCCGGCATCGCCGTGGTGACGAAGAAGGCGGCTGTGCTGTTCACGGACGGCCGTTATACCGTCCAAGCCAGCGCCGAAACAGATACGGACCTCGTCGAAGTCTCGCTGCTGCCACGGGCAAAACTTTCCGAGTGGCTGCTGAGCGCGCTCGGCAAGGGGCAGACGATCGGATTCGATCCGTGGAACCACACCGCAGGCGAAATCGGTCGTCTCAAAGCGGCGCTCGCGGCAAAAAAGATCAAGCTGAAGCCCCTCGCCAAGAATCCCGTCGATGCAGTTTGGGGCAAGCAGCGCCCAAAGCCACCAGCCAATCCCGTCATCGCGCAGCCACTCGAGTTCTCCGGACGCCCCGCTTCCGAAAAGCTTGCCGAGTTTCAGACGCGCCTGAAAAGCGATGGTCAGCAGGCGGCGATTCTCACCCTGCCGGATTCGATTTGCTGGCTCTTCAACATTCGCGGCAGCGACGTGGCTCACAATCCGGTCGTGTTGGCGTTCGCGATCGTACCCGCGAGCGGCAAGGCAGAACTCTACATTGAACCTGAACGACTGGACCGCGAGACGCGGGCACACGTCGCGCCCGTTGCCAAGCTCCTGCCGCCGAACGCGATGGCCGGGCGCTTGGCCACGCTGAAATCCCAACGCAAAAAAGTCCGCCTCGATCCGGAGAGCGCGAGCTTCTGGTTCGAAATGAAACTCGGCGCAGCGGCAATCTCGCGGGGACGAGATCCCTGCATTTTGCCCAAGGCGATCAAGACGGAAGCCGAAATTGCCGGTGCACGCGCGGCGCATATCCGCGACGGCCAAGCGGTTGTGCGTTTCCTTGCATGGCTCGACGAAAACGCGCCGAATGGATCGCTCGACGAGATCACCGCCGTGCGACAGCTGGAAGAGTTCCGTCGCGATACCAACATGCTGCGCGAGATCAGCTTCCCGACGATATCGGGTTCGGGCCCGAACGGTGCCATCGTCCACTATCGCGTCACCGAGGCGACAAACCGGCGAATTCGGCCGGGAGAACTTTTTCTGGTCGACAGCGGCGCGCAATATCAGGACGGCACGACCGACATCACGCGGACGGTCGCTATCGGCGAGCCTGACGAAAACATGCAGCGGCACTTCACCGCCGTCTTGAAGGGGCACATCGCCGTCGCCACCGCACGATTTCCGAAAGGCGCGCGTGGCATCGATCTCGATCCCTTCGCCCGGCGTGCCCTGTGGTCCATCGGCGAGGATTTCGACCACGGGACCGGCCACGGCATCGGCAGCTATCTTTCGGTCCACGAAGGCCCCCAGTCCATCTCGCGTGCTGGCATGGTCCCGTTGCAGCCGGGAATGCTGATCTCAAACGAACCGGGCTTCTACAAAGTCGGCGCTTACGGCATCCGCATCGAAAACGTCGTGCTCGTGACGCCGCCGGAGAACATCGGCGGCGAGCGCGAGATGATGGGCTTTGAAACGTTGACGCTCGCGCCGATCGACCGCCGGCTCATCGTAGCGGATATGCTCAGCCCTCAAGAACGCGACTGGCTCGATGCTTATCATCGACACGTATTCGAGACGCTGTCGCCTCAGCTTGATGCAGCCACGAGCGATTGGCTCAAAGCGGCAACGCAGCCCATCTAATCCGCAGAAACTTCTTCACCGTCACGCGCGAAACAGCATTCGGACACATCATCGCCTAGCTTCTCCTCAAGGGGTCTCGTGAGGGAGAGTTTGATGTTTGCCATTCACGAAATTACGGCCGCCCCGCATTTTCCGCATGCGCTTCGTCCGCTGATCATTGCAACGGCAAGACCCGAGGCCGTTGTATCTCTGATCGTGCGCGCGGCTGAAGGCGCCGCCGACATCGAGATCACAGAGCGCAATGGCGAAATCTATATCGCGATAAGCCCCAGCTTATTATTCGAACAATGACCGAACGGCAGTCTTCGATCATTTAAGCTCCTCGTATCAGGGCGAGCCAGCCGTCTTCGTCCAGCACGGTGACTCCCAACGCCCGCGCATTGTCGAGTTTCGATCCCGCTTCCGCGCCGGCGACAACATAATCGGTTTTCTTCGATACCGACCCCGAAACCTTGGCACCGAGGCGCTCCGCCTGAGCCTTCGCCTCATTACGCGTCAGCTTCGTCAAAGTACCCGTAAAGACGACCGTCTTGCCGGTGACAGGCGACTCCTTCGTTTGCGTACGCACAAATGGCGCGACTGTCACTTCATGCAACAGCGCATCGATTTGCTCGCGGTTGTGCGCTTCGCCAAAGAAATCGATGAGCGCATCGACGACCGTTTCTCCGATGCCTTCGATGTTGTCGATGTCCTGATAAGCATCGCTCTCCTTGCCAGCCCCAATCGCGGCATCGACTGCGGCCCGAAGCGCCTCGAATGTCCCGTACGCCTTGGCAAGATCCTTTGCCGTGGTTTCGCCGATATGACGAATGCCGAGCGCGTAGAGAAAACGATCGAGCGGCACGTTGCGCCGCGCATCGATCGCAGCGAAGAGCTTGCCTACGGAAGTCTCCTTGAAGCCTCGCAACGTAATTAGCGGCTCGTCCGAGATCTGGTCGCGCTTTTCAAGCGTAAAGATATCGGCCGGAGATTTGATGCGGCCCGTGTCGAAGAAGAACTCGATCTTCTCGGCGCCCAGCCCTTCGATGTCGAAAGCGTTGCGCGAAACGAAATGCTTTAGCCGTTCCTTGACCTGCGCCGCACAGATAAGGCCCCCGGTGCAGCGGCGGACGACGTCGGCGGCATTTCCATCTTCATCCGATTCGCGAACGGCATGGCTGCCGCAGATCGGGCATAGCTTTGGGAACTTGAACGGGTGGCTATTCTTCGGACGCTTATCGAGGACTACCTCGACGACCTGCGGAATAACGTCACCGGCGCGCTGCACGACGACCGTATCGCCTTCGCGGATGTCCTTGCGCGCGATCTCGTCTTCATTGTGCAATGTCGCGTTCGAAACGACGACCCCGCCCACGGTGACAGGTTCGAGCTTGGCAACAGGCGTCAGCGCACCAGTCCGGCCGACTTGAATATCGATCTTGTTGAGAACTGTCGTCGCGCGTTCGGCCGCAAATTTGTGCGCAATCGCCCAGCGCGGCGATCGTGAGACGAACCCGAGCCGCTCCTGATAATCAAGACGGTTCACCTTGTAGACGACGCCGTCGATGTCATAACCGAGCTTGGCGCGCTTGCTCTCGATCTCCCGATAAAAGGCAAGCAACTCGCTGGGATCGCCGCTCACGCGCACCAGCGGATTTATCGGCAAGCCCCACCTTCCGAACGCGGCAGCGACACCCGCCTGCGTATCGGCTGGAAGTTTTGACGCCGCGCCCCACGCATACGCGAAGAATCGCAATGGCCGCTTCGCCGTAATCGATGAATCGAGCTGACGTAGTGAGCCGGCCGCCGCGTTGCGTGGATTTGCGAAGACCTTACCGCCGCTCGCCGCTTGCGCCGCGTTGAGCTTCTCGAAATCCTTGTGCGCCAGATAAATCTCGCCGCGGATATCGATGATCTCGGGAACCGCCTTGCCTTCAAGGACATGCGGAATTTCTTTGATCGTCTTGACGTTCGCGGTGACGTTCTCACCTTCCGCCCCGTCACCGCGCGTCGCGGCCTGCACGAGGGAGCCGTTCTCATAGCGAATTGAAATCGAGAGACCGTCGATCTTCGGCTCGGCCATGACGTCGAGCGGATCACCTTCTCCGAGGTTCAGGAACCGGCGCACCCGCTGCACGAAATCAGTGACGTCCTGATCGTCGAAGGCGTTTCCGAGCGACAGCATCGGAACCTCGTGACGGATCTTGCCAAATGCGCCGACGGGCGGCGCGCCGACCGTGGCGCTCGGACTTTCCGCACGCTTGAACTCGGGATGCGCGTCTTCCAGCTGGCTCAGGCGACGGCGCAGGGCGTCATACTCGGCGTCGGAAATTTCCGGCGCATCCTCTCTGTAATAGAGCGCGTCGTGACGCGAAATCTCCGCCGAAAGCCGCGCGATTTCGGCCTCAGGATCTTCAGAGGTCGGCATAGGCTTCCGCAGAGCCGTCGGCGCGCGTTTCACAGTTTTCTTGGCCATTTGATGTGGAATTTGCTGCGAAAAACGAAACGCAGCAAGGCCATCCTGCCGCGTTCAAATCCGACCCCAGGTAAAATTTCGAAAATCAGCCGCTACTGCCAAGACCAAACTTCGGGACGGAATTCCACGCTTTGGAGAGCCAGGAGCTGGCATCGAGTTGCGGTCCGACGCCGCCTGATTGCAGCAGCGCGTATGAATCCTTGTACCACCGGCTGTCGGGATAGTTATGCCCGAGAATGGCAGCCGCGTTCTGGGCTTCGCTCACAACGCCTAAAGCCATGTAGGCTTCGACGAGGCGCGCCAGCGCTTCCTCGACGTGCGCCGTAGTCTGATAGTCCTTGACCACGGTCTTGAAACGATTGATCGCCGCCACGTAATTATGCTGATCGAGATAGTAGCGGCCGACTTCCATTTCCTGAGCAGCAAGATTGTCGTTGCAGATGCGGATCTTGTTATCCGCATCCCGCGAGTATTCGCTGTCAGGGTATTGCGACCTCAAAATCTTGAATTGCTCCAAGGCTTTTCGCGCCGCCGTCTGATCGCGGTTCGCCGTCTTCAGATCCTCAAAGTACGCCATAGCGATGATATGGTGCGCGAGAGGAGCTTCCTTCGTTCCCGGATGCAGCTGGAGATAGCGTTCGGCCGAAGCGATAGCCTCAGGTGATTTACCGGCGCGATAGTAGGCATAGGCCGCCATGACGATCGATTTGCGAGCTTCCGGCGAATACGGATGCTCGCGGTCCACGGCTTCGAACTGCTTCGCGGCATCGTCGAAATGGCCTTTCGACATCATCCCGTCGGCGTCGGAAAACATCTTCGTCGGAGGATCGGGATTGAGCGCCGAGGTGTCGAGCTTGTTCGACGCGCATGCCGAAACGGCAAGCGCTATGCCGAGCGCCGCTAAAACGAGAGCCTTTTTGAGATCCCCTGCGAATGTCATGCGCCGCGTTACTTCCCACCCTGGCCGCGCTTGCTGGCGCTCATGGCCGACCCGTCAACGACCCGATAGCACTTCGCTAAGCGTTCTGAAAGACAAGCGCCAGTCTATCCCGTGCTCGAAATTCAATGAAATTTATCGATGAAATATGGTGCATTCCGGGCCAGCGTCGGCGAGCCGCCGACGCTTGGCGAGTTATTCCACCGCGGCGGCGATGGCCGCGGGGGCAATCTGAACCGGCGTACGCGTCGCCCGTGTCTTGGGCGCCTGGGCGACCGTCCAGTTCGATGCGTCGGCAAACAACGCCTGCAAAACCATCGAATTGAGCCGATGACCGCCCCGGTAGGATCGATACGCGCCGAGCAACGGCATTCCCGCAAGCGCCAGATCACCGACAGCATCAAGCATCTTATGGCGTACGAATTCCTTCGGGTACCGCAGGCCTTCGCGGTTCATGACCTTGCCGTCGCCAATTGCGACCGTGTTGGAAAGATCGGCGCCCAAGGCCAAGCCGGCTTTCCACAGCTTTTCAACGTCGCTCATGAAGCCGAACGTACGAGCGCGCGAGATTTCGTGACGGAAAATTCCTGGGCTCATTTCGTATTGCAGCCGCTGTCGGCCAATGACGGGCGAGGCAAAATCGATCTCGACGTCCATGCGGAAGCCTGCGTAAGGCTCCAGCGTTCCCCAACATCCGCCTTCCTCAACACGAACCGGCTTGAGGACTTTGATGTATTTGCGTGGCTCGGACAGTTCTCGAATTCCAACCCGATCGATCGCCTCGACGAAGTCAGCCGAGCTACCATCCATGATGGGAACTTCTTTGCTGTCGATCTCGATATAAAGGTTGTCGATGGAAAGACCGCGAAGGGCGGCAAGGAGATGTTCGACGGTTCCGACTGTCGTCCCCGCATCGTCCCCAATAACAGTGCAAAGCGTCAGATTTTTGACATTGGCAACGTGTGCCGCGATTTCCGAGATGACCCTGCCTCGTTTCGTAACGAGAAAGCGGAGCCCAGTATCAGCCTCTGCTGGATGCAGTGTGAGTGATACCGGAGCTCCGCTGTGCACCCCCGTGCCTGTCAACTGAATTTCGCGGGCAAGCGTGGTTTGCCGCGCACCGATGAATCGATTCGACATACAGCGCCGTCCCTCATTTACTGGTGGGCCGCTGCTCCCCAGCATTTATGCGGCCGACCACCCCCTGACCCAAATGCGCTTACCTTCTTATTTTTGCCAGCCTGCCGACCTTATTTGGCCGTGTCATTGCTGTTTAAAGGTCCAGCACATGAAGTCGATGCACAAAAGCTAACTGCTTCGCTTAACACCGACAAATCACGCTTTCTTACACTCTGTTACGCTCTAGCAACCCTACTTGACGATCTGATCGTCTTGATGCAGGCGACGATTCAGCGTCGCTCTCTTCCCACAAAAGCCGGCAATGAATGCGGCTCGTCATCATCATCCGATGTGTGCGTCGTATTTTTCTGTTGCGCAGATTTCACACTTCGGCTGAGGTTTGCCAAACGCCCAAAAAGGCCCGGTTTTCCTTGCTGTTCTGCACGTCCGCCTAACGCACCTTGATGCGCATTCCATTCTTTCTGCGCTTGCGGAGGAAAATCTTCGATCATCGGAAGGCGGCGTGAGGCGCGCTGAAATTCTGCTGGCGCTTGCGGCTCGAATGCGTGCCCGCTTGCGTTCGGCGCACCGTGCAACGGCAACGGCGGCGTCCGCAACAATGCACTTCCCGTGAGGGGAGGAAAATTCTCCAGCCCGTCTTCGATCATCACATTTCCTGGAGCGATCCAGCTGTCGCGCGAACTGGCCGATGATTCGCGTTGGCCCGGCGAAGAACGCTCTTGCGAAACGTTTTGCGGCGACTGCAGGGCTTCGGAAAGTCTACGCTGTAGATCGCCCGGCGGAGGCGTTGTGGAGAAATTTTCCTGGGCCCGCGGAGATTGCTGAGCCTGCCCTGATTGCGTAGCCGCGGCCGCAGTATTTGGGCCGGCAGCGTTCGAGGCAAATCCGGGATGCGGACCTCGTTGAACCGTGAACTGGTCGTTTACCCCCATTCCGGAGGCAACGATCGACACGCGCAGCCGGTCTCCGAGCTGCTCGTCGAATGTGGCGCCGACGATGATATTGGCCTCCGGATCGACCTCCTGGCGAATACGGCTCGCCGCTTCGTCGACCTCGTAAAGCGTCATCTCGCGGCCACCGGAAATCGAAAGCAGAACGCCGCGCGCCCCGCGCAGCGTTACGTCGTCGAGCAATGGGTTGGCGATGGCTTCTTCCGCTGCGAGCACGGCGCGCCGTTCTCCGGTCGCTTCGCCCGTTCCCATCATCGCCGTTCCCATCCCGCTCATGATCGTGCGGACATCGGCGAAGTCCAGGTTGATGAGGCCTTCCTTGAGCACAAGCTCGACAATGCACGCGACGCCGGAATAGAGCACCTGGTCGGCGAGCACGAACGCCTCCGCAAAGGTCGTGCGTTCGTTGGCGATGCGGAAAAGGTTCTGGTTGGGAATAACGATCAGCGTATCGACGTGCTGACGAAGCGCCTGCACTCCGGCGTCCGCGATGCGCATGCGGCGCGCGCCTTCGAACGCAAACGGCTTACAAACGACGCCCACGGTTAGCGCACCGACTTCGCGAGCGGCGCGCGCAACGACCGTCGCAGCGCCCGTCCCCGTGCCGCCACCCATGCCGGCTGCAATGAACACCATGTGCGCGCCGGCGATGTGCGTGCGAATTTCGGCAATCGCCTCTTCGGCGGCAGCTTCACCGATTTCCGGCCGCGAACCGGCGCCAAGACCTTCCGTAAGGTTCGCTCCGAGCTGAACCCGGTATTCGGCGCTCGACGCCGCAAGCGACTGTGCATCCGTATTGGCGACAACGAACTCGACGCCTTGGAGCCCGGCTGCGATCATATTGTTGACCGCATTGCAGCCCGCGCCTCCGACACCGATAACGGTTAGCCTCGGCTTCATATCCACGAGTGTCGGCAATTGCAGCTTGATGCTCATAGCACCCTCAAAATTGACTATCTGCGAAGACGATCGAAACGAAAGAGCCCGGGTTTGCTTCGCTGACGGGTACATTCATCTGATGCATTACGTCGTTAGAACCCACGCTTGAGCCACGTTCCGACGCGCCCAAGATATCCTTGCTTCAGCACTTTGCGCCCGTAGGGCGCACTCAATTCGTTGCTGCCCCGAGCTCCCAACATCGAGAGTCCCGACAGCGTTGCCATTTGCGGGCCGGAAAGGCTCGCCTTGAGCCCGGCGATTTCTAATGGCCTGCCCAGACGCACAGGTCGTCCGAATTCGTTGGCAACGAATTCGGAAAGTCCGAGTAGCTGGCTGGCTCCGCCCGTCAGAACGACCTTTTCCCCTGCATATCGGCCCGCCGCGTTGAGCGCCAAACGCTCACGCACCAAGCCCATGAGCTGCTGCATCCGCGGCCGGATGATATCGGTCAGCCGCGCCTTCGTAGTTTCGTAGCTCTCTTCGTCTTCCTCACCCGCGATCGGATAGGAAATCGATTCGTGCTCGTCGGACTGGGCATTGAGCAGTGTGCCATAAAGTGTTTTGATTCGCTCGGCTTCCGCGAGTGGCGTCTGCAACGTGCGGGCGATATCGTAGGTGAGGTGCTGACCACCAACCGGAATGACTTCGACGCCTGCGAAAACGCCTTCCGCAAAAAGCGCGATCGACGTCGTTCCAGCGCCGAAATCGATGCAAGTCACGCCGAACTGCCGTTCTTCTTCCGTGGTCACCGCCAGCGCGCTTGCATAGGGCGACGCCACGAGCCCGTCGCATTCCGCGTAACAGCGATCGATGAGAACAAGCAGGTTACGCAACGGCGCTTCGTCCGCCGTCACGGCATGAAGACCGGCCGAAAGGCGGCGGGCCGAAAAACCGATCGGATCACGTACGCCGCCGACGCCGTCGAGTTCGTAGCCGAACCGGTTCAAATGGATAAGCGTGCGCCCGTTGCGCTCCGCGTAGCTTTCTCCCGCAGCCATCAGCTTGGCGAGATCGTCGTGCGTCACGCGGCCGGTCTCGACATCGGTCCGCGCGGTGCAATGCGTCGACGCCATGCGGCCCGCCGCAACGGAGACCGTGTAGTTGCCGACCGAAACGCCCGCAGCTCGCTCCGCCTGCGCGAGAACCCCACGGACGACCGACTCAGCCTCGTCGAGATCCGTCAGCACACCGGCCTTGATGCCCCGTGAGCGCTGCAGACCAAGACCGGCGAGCCGCAGTGTCGGCTCCGCCGCCGAGGGCGAATGCTCGGCCACCATAATGGCGGCAACCGTCTTGCTGGTGCCGATGTCCA
>JAICLG010000051.1 GCA_025927515.1 Hyphomicrobium sp. | reverse complement strand
GGATAAGGCAAGTGCCCTCTGCTCCATTCTGTCTGCGAGCGCGACACCGTTAACCGCAAATACTGGAACCTACACACCGCCGATGAGCCCGGCCGCGCAGCCGGTCAGTATTACAATCACCGGAACGTTCATCGCAGCCGTTGGGGATTTGGTAGGGGGTTGCGCGGCTGCGATTTCGTTCAACCGAACGTCTTTACCGGCTTCCATGTTGATTTCAGGAGGAGGAACGGCGACGTTGCCCTACACGTTGCAAAGTTCAAGCAGCGGCGGACATACATTGCTTTATACGGGGGGCGGAAATCCCAATACTGCAAACTTGCTGTCATTCTCTTTTCCGGCCTCCATTCTGTCATTGGATAATTTCAGCGTAACAGTCACCGTTTGGGCGCAAGCCTTGCCTGGCACGCTGCAGCAGGCCGGAAGTTACAGCGACAACATCACGATTAACGTTTTTACGAGCACCCTAGCCGGCCTCCTTCAATCCCAGGTATCCAGCCAAGCCTTCACCGTAACCGGGCAGGTAGCGAAATCTTGCACGATAGGAGGCGTGACGCATCCGTCGGCCGATACGGCGACCATTCCCATCACGGCCAGCGGTGCTGTGAATACCTCGCCGATCAATCGTTCTTATTCGAACGCCGTCTGTAACACCCCAACCAACGTGCAATTGACGTCGCAGAACGGTGCGGTCGTAACCTCGGCGAGCACGAGCGGCTTGCAACGGTTCATCGACTATTCGGCGATGGCGACATTCTCGGGAGCATCGGCGTCGCTCGACACGAGCAGCATTCCTGCGACAAGCGGGCCAGAGTCAGGCGTCGCCGCATCAACGGTCGGGGCTACGCCCACCGGCACGCTCGGCGTGACGATCACTCCGAAATCCAACGCGCAGCCGTTGGTCGCCGGAAGCTATTCCGACACGTTGACGATCACCCTGACGCCGCAGTGACGAAAGGGTGATCGCGATCGTGCCGATGCCGGCGATGGGAGTTCAATGAAGCGGGCCGAGGTCACTGGCCGTGCCACGAGTTCGCCGGCTCGCGACGTGGGTCCTACCTGCCGCCTTCTCTTTGCGGTGTATACGGCGGCGGCGGATCGTTTGGCCCGGAGTCGAACGTACCGCGCTCGCCACTGCTCGCGCCGTTCGAACCCGAATGCCTTCTGTGACGCGTCGGAGCAGAATAATCCCGCCCACTTCCGGGGTCCGTCCTCGTCGGGTCGATGCTGTCGAACGTGCTGCTTCCACCTTGATTGTAACGGCTCCCGTCTGTGCGGATCTGAGCCAAAGCAGGTGCGGCGGCCGCGAGCGCTAACGCTAGTGCTGCCGAACCCATGAGGATCAATTTGCTCATTGTCGTGTCCTTCGTCTTTCCCGCTTCGGGTCGAAGCGCTCTGATGCGGACAACGCGGCGTTCTCGTGAATGTTGCGAGTCGGGGAGGGGGATAGTGTCAATAATGACCTGCCGAACATCCCTCAGTTGACGCTAATCATCGGAATAAGCACGATGATTAGATGAATTAAGCCGCTGCGCCGAAAGCCGAGTACGTGCGCCACACTTCTGAACTGCGGCGCTCCACGATCCCGTCACAGAGCGCCGAATTACTCAGGATTTTTCTCTGACGCACGCATCGACGCTCCACGGACCCGGACCGGCGAAGACGAAATAAAGGAAAACGAAGCAAAAAAGAATGGCGGCATCGCCACCGTTGACCGCCGGGAAGGTGCTCTTGGGAGCATGTACCATCCAATAAGCGAACGCCATTTCGCCGGAGAGCAAGAACGCAACGGGGCGGGTAAAGAGCCCAAGAATAAGCAGCGCTCCACCGATTAATTCCAGTATCCCAGCCACCCAGATCAAGGAGAACATTTCTGGACTATGGCCGCCAGCGGGAAAGCCCAGAATTTTCTGCGCGCCATGCTCAAAGAAGAGTACGCCAGCGACGATGCGCAGGATGCTCAGAATACGCGGACGCCATTCGTCGAGGAAAGTTGTGGCCATGGTGTTCCTTCCTTATTGAGATTCGTCCGGGAAATTTTCGGTGGTGAAATAGCGTTACAATCGCGATGTAGCTGACGGCGAAGACGATGTTGCCGAGTGCGTATTCCGTGCTAGCGCAACTCCAAAGCAATCACGAATTATATATTGTTTACGGCCAGCCAACAGTTTTCAGTTCACTGCTCAATTGCCATGACACTGACATATTGACTTTGTCTGCCTTGTGCGGGGAGAAAACTCATTTAGGTGATAAAATGAAATTTCGACCATTGGCCGGTGCCTTGTTTCTATCGGTGGCCTTGGGAATTCCGTACGCGGAGGCAGCACCGGGCTACGCCACCGCAAATGTTAATCTGCGGGCAGGCCCCGATACGGACTACCCAAGCGTCGGCGTCATTCCCGACAGCGATCCGATCGACGTAAGGGGATGCCTGCGTGATGAATCCTGGTGCGACGTTGTTTGGGCGGGAAATCGCGGCTGGGTATTCAGCGAATATCTCGCCATGGACTATCGCGGCGACATGCGTCCGCTTCCCGATCTCGGCGTCGCGGCATTCGGAATCCCTGTCATCACTTTTGCCGCCGCCGATTACTGGAATCATTACTACGTCGGACGTCCGTGGTACGCGCAGCGCACGCGCTGGTTCGCATACAAACCGCGGCCTCGCCCAGGCTGGCATGCTCCGCCTCCCGGTCCTCGGAAAGCAGGATGGTGGCGTACGGGCGGTTACAAATCGCCAACCGGCATGAAGCCGCCTCCGGATCGCGGCTGGCGTCCCCATAAAAACGATCGGCACGATATCAAGCGTAATGATCATAAGGGTCCTGGCGACCACGGGCGCCACGATGATGGCAAGCGTCCGTAGGCGAAGCCAAGGTGAATAGCCTCATGTGCGGAACGAGTGTTTGTCTTGCGCATGAGGTATTTTCTTGGCTCAGCTGATCATTCGATGAGGCTCAGGGCGTCCGTGCGCGAAGGCGGGGGCGCCCTAATTTCTATAGCCCTGAAGCTACTGCGCGAGCACAACGACGGCCTTCATTTCGCCAGGAATATTTTGGCTTCTTCCACGCCAGCGGGATGTTGACGCCGGTAGTGGCACGGAAGGATGGTCATGTCGGTTCCGCTTCGCCATGCGGACTTGGAGCCTCGTTACTCCGCTTTCGAGGAGGACGATGGTTACGAGGATGCTTTCGCGCTATCGCCGCAGGAAAGGATCGGCGGTCCTGTCTCGGAAAGCGTTCTTGGAGCGGAAGCGCGCAACGCGCTCGCGTGGAGCATCTCGGTTGCCATCATAATGTGTGCTGGCTGGGTGCTGATTAATCGACCCGCAAACTGGCCGTCGTGGATTTCCAATATAGCGGGTCATGCGTTGGCTGCTGTCGGCGATAGCGCCGACGCACCGAAGCCGACGCAGCACCTGATCGAGACCGCATCCGCTGGCGCTCCGCACGGACCGGCGCAGCCATCGATTCCCGCACCACCCCCAGCGGTCTCGCCTTCACCCTCGCCACCGGTTTTATCGGAACCCCGGCCCGCATCGCCCCCTCAACCTGCGGACGCGAACGCGGCCGCAGCAGCGAAGCCGGAATCATCCGCGGCCGACAAACCGGCCATCGCCCACGAACCCGTGGCCGCGATCGCAGACAAAGACGATGCTCGCGATGATGTCGATGACCCCGCATCCGATCCGCCATCACGCCGCCAAGTCATGCACGATGGTGAAGCTTCCGATCTGGCCCCGGCACGGTTGGAGCGGCCGAAGCCCCGCGACAGTATCGAGGCACGTGCCGAATCAGTTGGGCTTCATCCTGGTCTGTCGCACGCAGTCTTGGCGCGGTTTTCGTCCGTCGATTTTCGCAACGCCCAAAAGGCTATCGATACCGCCATTGCGCGGACGCCAGACAACGGCGTTTTCATCTGGCCGCGACGGCGCGAACCTAGCCGGGCTCTTTTCAGGGTTCATTTCGTACCGGGCGCGGGTCCCGATTGCCGGCGATATGTCGTGACGGTGACGATGAATGGTTGGACGACGACGGCGCTTCCCATGGAGAAGTGCGGGATCCGTCGCGTTACAGCACAGAGATAACGGCAGGAAATATCTGCGCGGCGTTTCGGGTCTTAGCTTGAGTAACGCCGCGCGCGGGACCGTCGAAGATTAAAGCTTGCAGAGCGTCGCCGAACCCCGGCATTCCCAACCCATCACGCTTCCCGGAGCGCAATGATAAGAGCGTTTGCCGAACGTATAGCCCGGCGTCGTCCCGCTCGCGACGTAAGTGAGATAGATGCTGAAATCGGTGGCCTGCAAGAGCATCGCGTCGACCTGGAATTTCGCGAGATCTTGCGTCAGCGCATCGCCTATCGCCGCTTTCCGGAAGCATTGCTTGGCTTCGGCCGGTACAGCCGCAAAAGCGGCGGCGAAAATAACCGTGGCAATCGTCAATAGAGAAACGCGGCGCATGGCTGAACTCCCGTTGGTTGCAGCAAGTTGCGGAAGCCAGCGTGCCATACCCTCCTGTTGATAGCGTAAAATAAATCACCGCCGCGTGTCGTTTTTCCCTGCATCGCGGCTTTGCTGCACCGACTGCCGATCGCCTCGAATCGAGATCAACCGTTAGGCTTTTGCAGGATTATCCGGCCATGAGATTTGCTACGAGACTTGCCGTGTGACTTGCCCGTTTTCTTTGGCCGGTGCGCGCTGGGAGCAGCGACGGGGGGCGCCGGAGCGACTACGGGCAGGGGGGTAGGCTGAGCGAGCGTCGGAGTGTAAGGACCTGATCCCGCACCCCCGCTGCCTCGGGCGCCGCCGCTCGCTGCACCGTTGGCCCATCCGGAGTCAGGCAATAGAAATGGGTCCGCGGGCAACGTCGGGCCTCGCCTGTCAACGGGAGCCACGACGGCGCCGAGACCGCGCACGCGCGGCCCGGACGATGACTCATAGGCCGATGCTGGCGACGGCAAGACCGGCAATACGAAACCAGCCGCAATCATCGCCGCGACTAAATATGAAGCTCGCAATCCAGCGCGGCGGACGGATGCTCTTACAGAAATCACGCTCGCCTGCGCCATGTCGCATGTTCCTTCGGATGTGGAGCCGGGCAGATCCGCGCCGTCACAACAAGGCTCTGCTTGAACAGCTCTATCGTCAAACACAATCGTTGCTGCGGTGCGAGGCCGCAAAAGCTGGAGCGTGCCTCGCCGTTGGTGGTTCGTTGCGAATTTTTCAACCTGCCCAAGGGACTGATTTTTTCCATTTGGCGGACGCGCTAAGCTCGCAGGAACCTAGCATTGGCCGATAATAGCGCAGCGTTTCGCTCGATTGATCAAATTGCAAGCATAGGCGGCAGGCCTGAACTCAAAGGGCCCAGCCGAGTTTTACCAATGTTCTCCTCAAAAACCGCGACCCCGGACAGGATGGCATGGGAAAGAATGAGCAAAAATCTCTGACCTCCGAAGACCCGGAAATGCTGGATTGGACCGAGTCCATATCCTCCCTCATCGCGTTCGAAGGCACGCGGCGCGCCGATGACATCCTGAAACAAGTCGTCGAACGCGCGCGCCACAGCGGCGCCGCTCTGCCGTTTGCATCGAGTACCGCTTACATCAACACCATTCCGCTGCGCGAGGAAGCCAAGCATCCGGGCGATCGGGACCTTGAACATCGGATCGTCGCGGCGATCCGTTGGAATGCAGCGGCAATGGTCGTACGCGCCAACAAAGAGTCATCCGGGCTCGGTGGCCATATCGCCAGCTATCAGTCGGCCGCGACGCTTTACGAAACCGGCTTCATGCACTTCTGGCACGCGCCCTCCGAAGATCACGGCGGCGATCTGATCATGATCCAAGGCCATTCGTCGCCTGGAATTTATGCCCGCGCATTTCTTGAAGGCCGCCTGAGCGAGGATCAGCTCGTGCATTTCCGCCGCGAGGTCGGCGGCCGCGGCCTCCCGTCTTATCCGCATCCTTGGCTGATGCCGGACTTCTGGCAGTTTCCGACCGTCTCGATGGGACTCGGGCCACTGATGGCGATCTACCAGGCCCGCTTCCTGAAGTACCTGGAAGATCGCGGCCTCGCGAAAACCGAAAGACGAAAGGTCTGGGTGTTCTGCGGTGACGGCGAAATGGATGAGCCGGAAAGCCTCGGCGCAATTTCGCTCGCCGGCCGCGAAGAACTCGACAATCTGATCTTCGTGATCAACTGCAACTTGCAGCGGCTCGACGGTCCAGTTCGCGGCAACGGCAAGATCATTCAGGAACTCGAGCGCAATTTCCGCGGCGCCGGATGGAACGTCCTCAAGGTGATATGGGGCTCGCAGTGGGACGAGCTGTTGGCGCGTGATACGACGGGCCGCCTTCGCCAGTTAATGGAGGAGTGCGTCGACGGAGAATACCAGGTCTTCAAATCCCGCGACGGCGCCTACATTCGCGAGCATTTCTTCGGGCGCTATCCGGAGACGGCGGCGCTCGTGGCCGATTGGTCGGATGAGAAAATATGGCGTTTGACGCGCGGCGGTCACGACCCTTCGAAGGTTTACGCCGCGTATCATGCCGCCGTCCGCCACAAGGGCCAGCCGACGTGCATCTTGGCCAAGACGGTCAAGGGTTACGGCATGGGCAACGCGGGCGAAGGGACGATGCTCGCGCATCAATCCAAGAAGATGGACGTCGAAGCACTGAGGCACTTCCGCGATCGTTTCAAGGTTCCGCTGGATAACGACAAAATCGAGGAACTGCCCTTCATCCGCTTTCCGAAGGGATCGCCGGAGGATGAATATCTACACGAGACGCGCGCGAAACTTGGCGGCTACTTGCCCGTGCGCCGCCGCAAGTCGGCATCGCTTCCGGTTCCACCACTCACCGCATTTGCTCAGTTGAAAGGCTCGGAAGGCCGAGAGATTTCGACGACGATGGCTTTCGTGCGCATCCTGACGACGCTGATGCGCGATAAGGAACTCGGCCGTCGTATCGTGCCGATCGTGCCGGATGAAAGCCGCACGTTCGGCATGGAGGGCATGTTCCGCCAGTTCGGCATTTTCAGCCAGGTGGGGCAGCTCTACAAGCCGCAGGATGCCGACCAGTTGATGTTCTACAAGGAAGACAAGACAGGCCAGATGCTGCAAGAGGGCATCAACGAAGCCGGTGCCATGGCATCGTGGATGGCCGCGGCAACGAGTTATTCGACCTCGAACGTGCCGATGGTGCCGTTTTATATTTTCTATTCGATGTTCGGATTCCAGCGCGTCGGCGATCTTGCGTGGGCTGCGGGCGATGAACGCTGCCGTGGCTTTCTGCTCGGCGGCACCTCGGGCCGTACAACCTTGAACGGGGAAGGCCTGCAGCACGAGGACGGGCATAGCCACATTCTGTCCGCGACGGTGCCGAACTGCATCTCTTACGATCCGACGTTTGGATACGAAGTGGCTGTCATCATCCAGAATGGCTTGAAGCGGATGCTGGCGGATCAGGAGGACGTCTTCTTTTATCTCACGCTCCTGAACGAGAACTACGAGCATCCCCCGATGCCAGCAGGTGTCGAGGAAGGAATCGTCAAAGGCATGTATCTCTTCCGGCAGGCGCCGGACGATGCCCGAGGCTACAAGGTGCAGTTGATGGGTTCGGGCGCGATCCTGCGTGAGGCCATCGCGGCGGCTGATTTGCTCCGCGACGACTGGGGCATCGCCGCCGATGTCTGGAGCGTAACGAGCTTCACCGAGCTGGCGCGCGAAGCCTACGACGTCCAGCGCTGGAATTTGCTGCATCCGACGGAGCCCCCGCGCATTCCTTATCTGACGCAGAAGATATCATCGCGCGGCGATGGCCCCGTCATCGCATCGACGGATTACATGAAGCTCTACGCCAACCAGATCCGCCCCTCGGTGCCCAGTCGCTATAGCGTACTCGGAACTGATGGCTTCGGCCGCTCCGATTATCGCCGCACGCTCAGATCGTTCTTCGAGATCGATCGGCATTTCGTCACCATCTCTGCGCTGAAGGCGCTGGCGGACGAAAACAAAATTCCCTCGATCAAAGTCGCGGAAGCGATCCGCAAATACGGGATCGATCCCGAGAAACCCAATCCCGCCCGCAGTTAGCAAACCACAGGCCCGACAACATGCCGCTTGTAGACGTGAGGGTGCCGAACATCGGCGATTTCGACAATGTTCCAGTTGTCGAAATTCAGGTGAAGCCGGGCGACGAAGTAAAGCCCGACGATCCTCTGATCACGCTTGAAAGCGACAAGGCCGCAATGGACGTACCGTCGCCTCAACGCGGCAAGGTCTCCGAAATTCTGGTCAGCATCGGCGATAAGGTCAGCGAGGGAAGCGCAATTCTCCGCCTCGACGTTTCGGGCGATGGCAGCAAGCCGGAGCCAAAATCCGGAAACGGCAAAAGCGATGAACACCCCAATGAAACTCCACAGCAGCCCGCCGAGGCGGCCCCGCCCAAGCCCGTCTCGTTGACACCGGTGGAGGCGGAGGATCGGACTTTCCCGGCGCCCGATTTCGGATCGGTTCACGCCAGCCCCTCCGTCCGCCGGATCGCGCGCGAACTCGGTATCGATCTGACGAAGTTGACGGGAACCGGCGAGAAGGGCCGCATCACCAAGGATGATGTAAAGCGTCAAATCGCCAGGAGCGAACCCGGCGGAGGAGCGCGGACGGGTATTCCGGAAATCCCCGCTCAGGATTTTGCAAAATACGGGCCCGTCGAAACGAAACCGATGTCGCGCCTGAAGAAGCTCACGGGGCCGAACCTGCACCGCTCGTGGCTCAACGTACCCCACGTTACGAACGCGGACGAAGCCGACATCACTGACCTCGAAGACTACCGAAAAGGCCTCGACGAAACCGCCAAGGCCAAAGGCTACCGCGTGACGCTCGTCGCTTTTCTTTTGAAGTCGGCGGTATCGGCGCTGAAGGAATATCCAGACGTCAATTCCTCCCTCGCGCCGACGAAAGATGCGCTGATCCTCAAGCGCTACTACAACATCGGTGTTGCCGTCGATACGCCGGACGGACTCGTCGTGCCCGTCATCCGCGACGTCGATCGCAAAGGCATTCTGGAATTGAGTCAGGAACTATCGAGCGTCTCTGCACGCATGCGCGACGGCAAGATCACGCCGACGGACATCCAGAGCAGCACGTTCTCCATATCGAGCCTCGGCGGCATCGGCGGCACGGCCTTTACGCCGATCGTCAATGCGCCGGAGGTCGCGATCCTTGGCGCGATGCGCTCAAAGATGCAGCCGGTCTGGGACGGTGCCGCGTTTCAGCCACGCCTGATGCTGCCGCTCTGCCTTTCCTATGATCATCGCGTCGTCGACGGTGCTCTCGCGGCGCGCTTTCTCCGGAAAATATGCGGCGCGCTCGCCGACGTGCGTCAGCTCGTTCTGTAAACGTCGAGGCGGAAGCGATGAGCACGGATGAAACCCGCGAAGCCGACCACACCTGCGACGTGGTGGTCATCGGAGCAGGGCCCGGCGGTTACTCGGCGGCGTTTCGCGCTGCCGATCTCGGCGCAAAGACCATCCTTGTCGACCGCTGGCCCGTGCTTGGCGGTGTGTGCCTGAACGTCGGCTGCATCCCGTCGAAGGCGCTGCTGCATACCGCCTTCATCATCGATGCGGCGCGAGGCATGACGAAACAGGGCGTCGCCTTCGCGGAGCCGCAGATCGACCTCGGGAAGCTCGCCGCGCATAAAGATGCCGTCGTCAAGAAACTGACGAGCGGCCTCGCATCGATGGCGAAGACCCGCAAGGTGACGACTATCCAGGGAACCGGTATTTTTGCCGAGCCGCATCTTTTGCACGTCACGTCCGAGAATGGCCGTGAGACGAGTGTTCGCTTTGAAAAGGCGATCGTAGCGGCGGGCTCCGAAGCATCAACCTTGCCGTTCATGCCGTCCGATCCGCGCATCGTCGACTCGACCGGCGCGCTCGAACTGCGGCAGATCCCGGGAAAAATGCTCGTCATCGGCGGCGGCATCATTGGCCTTGAGATGGCGACCGTCTATGCGGCGCTCGGCGCGCGCATCGACGTCGTTGAAGTGCTCGATGGCCTCATGCTGGGCGCCGATCGCGATCTCGTCGGCGTCTGGCAGAAAACAAATGCGCGGCGGTTCGATCGCGTCATGCTCAAGACGAAAGTCGTGGCAGCCGAAGCCAAGGGTGACGGCATTCACGTCACCTTCGAAGGCGAGAACGCTCCGAGCGAGCCGCAGCCTTACGATATGGTTCTTATCGCAGTTGGCAGGAAACCGAACGGCAAACGGATCGGTGCGGAGGCCGCGGGAATAGCCGTCAACGAGCGCGGCTTTGTCCCGACGGACAAGCGAATGCGGACGAACGTGCCTCATATCTTCGCCATTGGCGACATCGCGGCCGAGCCTATGCTCGCACACAAGGCCGTGCATGAGGGCCACGTTGCGGCCGAGAACGCGGCAGGTAAGGAAAGCTATTTCGATGCCCGCCAAATTCCGTCTGTCGCCTATACCGATCCCGAAATCGCGTGGGCTGGCGTGACGGAGGCTGACGCACAATCGCGTGGCATCGCTTATCGCAAAGCCGTGTTTCCGTGGGCAGCGTCCGGCCGTGCAATCGCCAATGGCCGTGACGAAGGTTTCACCAAGTTGCTGTTCGACGCCGAGACGCATCGCATCATTGGCGGTGGTATCGTCGGCATCGAAGCGGGCAATCTCATTTCAGAAGTTTGCCTCGCAATTGAAATGGGGGCCGATGCCGTCGACATCGGCAAGACCATCCATCCACATCCGACGCTCTCGGAATCGATCGGCATGGCGGCGGAGGTTTTTGAAGGTATCTGTACCGACTTGCTGCCGCAGAAGCGATCTTAGTTGAAGGCTCTCAGCTTTCGATGTCCGTATCTCTCTCGTCGGCCGGGTCCGTGTCGGGATGGCGCGTTTCCGGCATGGTGAAGGCGTAGAGCAAAAAGCCGAGCAGCCCGATCACGGATAGCATCATGAAGGCCGTCGAGACGCCGAAGCGGTAGGCGACGGCGCCGCCGAGTGCGGTGCTGACGGCCGCACCGGCGCCCATCGCGATGCCGGTCAATCCAAGTGCCAAGTTGAAATTTCCGCTATCGCGCGTCAGGTCGGCAACTGAGCTGGCGACGAGGACGCCGAGAGCCGCGCCCGAGAGGCCATCGAGAATTTGTATCGCGACCAGAACACGCGGATCTGAGCTGAACGCAAGAAGTGCGGCGCGAATGGGAAGGGCAGCGAAACCGAGAAGGAAAAGCGGTCGGCGTCCGTGTTGATCCGCCCAGCGTCCGATGCGCGGAGAGGCGAACGCAACGACGATCTGCGGGCCGATGATGCAAAGCGCGACGAGCGCCGTCGCCCGGTCGCTCACGCGCAGCGTGATGATGTTGGCGACCAGCGGCAGAATAGATGCGTTCGCAAGATGAAAAAGGCAGACGGCTGCCGACAGCAGCAGCAGCGAGCGGTTTTTTACAAGCTCCGCGATCGCTGTGCTGATATGATATTCCGAGCGCGTTTTGTGCGCAGTAACTTGCCAGCGCAAATCACTCGGCGAGACGACCTGCAACGCGATGAGCGCTGGGATGACCATCACGGTGGATACATAGAACACCGCCTGGCTTGAAAGATAATAACCGCATGCGCCCATCGCAGCGGCTGCAATGACGCTGCCGGCCGATGCAAATCCTGCGTTTCGGCCGAGCCGCTCGCCGATCAGGTTGTGGCCGACCAGGCGCAAGCTGATGGCGGCAAGCGCCGGTCCTATGATGACGCTCGCGCTTGAATGAAGAAGCTGGGCAAAGAGAACGGCTGAAAACTGAGGCCATACCGCAATTGAGAAAGCGCTGATGCCGATGGCGATCATCGCGAGGCTCGCTAAGAGCCGTTCGCGCCGGACCGCATCGACGAACGCACCTCCGGGAAGTTGGCCCAACAGGGCGACGATGCTGCCGACCGTAAACACGAGTCCGATGTCGGCGTTGGTCCACTTCTCGGTCGTCAGATAAACTGTCAGAAACGGGCCGAAGCCCAGTTGCACGTCGGCGACGAAGAACGAAAACCAATCAACGCCGATTTGGCTCCGCTGAGATGGAGCTTCGATTACTGACCGTTGCACGCCCGTATACTGCATCGGTCAACGCCATGCACGATGGTGGCGCATGGCGAACTCATTTCGTCGCTGGCGGCTTGGCAGCCGGCGGAGAAGAGCCAGAAGTTTGAGAAGGATGCTGCGAGCCGACGACGACGATCGGCTCGCCTGCCCGGTACTCCGGCGTGACTCGCAACTCGTCGCGCGTCATGTCGACGACGATGGAGCCGGGTGAGAATTTTAGTGCGCCCCACGCGACGGCGACCTTACGGCTGCCCACCCCGAGGAATCCGCCGAAGTCGATGACGGCCGCCCGCACGTCGCCGGTTTTATCGACGATGACATCGGTGATTTGCCCGAGCTTCTCGCCCGAGGTGCTTTTCACATCGCGTCCAAGAAGATTTTCGACTTGATTGTCGTCGACAACAACCGCCGGAGTTCCCTGGTTTACCGATGGCTGACCTTTGTTGTCTTTCGAGGGGTCGGTCACGCCTTTCGGCACCGCAGCTTTTTCGGTCGCCGGAACGGCCCCGGTTTGTGCCAGTGCAGGCTCGGTCAACGCCGCGGCGATTGCCCCGGCCAAGATGATCATGCGGACTGTTCGCATTCGCTCTCCCCTTTCCCTCGTAGAGTGGCGTGCGTTGCCGATGTGCGCGACCACGCTTGCTGTTGCGTCACGGATGCTTGGCAGCTAGCGATGACCGCCCCCGGCATGGCCGCCGGACATCATGCCGTGAGACATGCTGTGGCTTCCCATGCTCGTGCCCATGCCCGTACCAAGCGACCTCAGGCCCGTCGTTCCCAGTCCAGTCGTTCCCAGTCCAGTCGTTCCCAATCCTGTCGTTCCAACGCCGGTTGAACCAAGGCCCGTACCCGCGCCCGAGTTGAGAGGCGTCGTCGGGCTCACGATTGGTGCCGGGTAGGTACTACCTGCATTGGGTGTCGGTGGCGTCGTCAATCGTTGCGGATAGAGGCTGGGAGAGTTGGGCGAGGGGGCCGGCGTTACACCAAGCCCGGATGTTCCAGTGCTGGTGCCGCTGTTCGACGGCGCGCCTTGGATGATCGCGTTGTAGCTTTGTCCCGGAGCGCCGGGGTTGGACGAGGTTGTGCCCGGATTGGTGACGCTTGCGCCGGAGCGGGTCGGATCAATTTGAAGCCTCTCGGGGCTAGGGGCCGAAGGATCGAGTCTGTTCTGCTCCACGGGCGAGGGGATGACGTTGCCCGGAGCTTCCGAAGAGCCCCCTCCACCCGCTGATGTCGAGGTCGTCGCGGAATTTGGTGCTGGGCTTGTCGGTGTCGTGCTTGTGGACGGAGACGTTGCCGTTGGCGGCGTAGGATTGGCCGTATTGGAGGGCGGCGGGGCGATAGTGGGATTGCTCGGCGTCGCCGGGGTCGTGCTCTGGGCGAGAGAGGGAGATGCGGCGCATAGCACCAGCGCGGCGACGGATATGAGGAATTTGTCCATTCTCCGAGTCCTTCGTGGCATCCCACCACTCAGCGTAAACTCAGGCATGTATTTGAAGTTCCTGGCCTTGGCGCGAATGGCCTGGGCCATCGCTGGCGGGGCAGCCCCGTAATATGACCTGGCGTCGCGAAGCGGGGTGCCAGAAATCAAAAAAAGAATGACAGGGCGGCGCCTCCCGGCGGCAACAACGGCACCCCAGATCGTTACAGTTGAAATTGTCAGCTTACGTCTTGTTACGTCTTGTCTGAACCCGATTCATGTCGCTCGCTTCGTACCGGGTTGGCAACTTTCGGCTTGGCGCGTTGCCCGCGCCGACACGAGAGCGAAAATTGTTCCTCTGTCGCTCGACCTCGGGTGGACGTCATGAGTTCACGTCCACTTGGCTCCCATATTCGGCACTATCTGCATCTCACTTCGAGGCAGCACCAATCAAGAGTTTGCCCCATGTGCAAAAGTGAGGAAGCCACAACGGTTTTTCCCGATCGGACATGCGAACCCGTGTCGCCCGAGGACATTGCTGCGATGTTGGCGGAAGCCGCTGCTCTCGACGCGCTGTTTGAACGAATGCGTCGCGG
>JAICLG010000102.1 GCA_025927515.1 Hyphomicrobium sp. | reverse complement strand
TCGGCTGAATTCGAATTGCTCGACGTGTTTTGGGTATTTGACGTGCCACTGGTTGCCGGAATCGTGGTCATGCGACCTCCTTGCTGGGTTCCTGCATATTGGCGCTCGCGGCTTCTAGAGGAAGGAGCGTCCTCACCTTCTTCAAAGCTTCGAATGGGCGTTCGCTGTCGAGCAATTCTCCCGCCTCAGCCAAGCCCTGTAGAATCTTTCCTTCTCTTACACTTACGAGAAGGTTCGCGACCGATTCTTTAGCCATGCTCCGCGCCTTCATGTGCAAGGCCGGATCCATCAGCATCATCTGAATCATGAAGTAGAGCTGGCGAAGCGGGGTCGTCGTCTCCTCGGGCTTCATGACGTGCTGCTCAAGAAGAAAGATGACGTCGTTCATCAGCTCGATGCTGACTTTCCGATCAACTTTGAGCACGCCGCCGTTGACGAATATGCGCTCGCCGGCACGTAACGTGATTTTGAGGCCGCCGCTCATCAAAGACCTTCCGCGATGATATTCGAGACGTCGATCAGTCCCGAGAAGTTTCGCGATTTTCCGTTACTAATGGCCTCTGCCTCTTTCAGCATCCAGATTCCGATAGATATGAGTTTTGCGCGCACATCATCCGGCAGCGCATTTTCCGGCTTCACAAGGTCTTCGAGCAGGAAACTCCACAGCCGGTTGAGAAAGCAGATGGCATCAATAGCCTCGCGCGATTCCGGCCCCGCCTTCTCAGCGGCCTTGAGCATCGTGACGGATTGATCGAGCGCAAGCCGCTCGTTCTCGCGCTTTCGGCCGCTCGATTCACTCAGCGTCTCTTCGTAGGAGAACTTGTACATTGTCTTATTCCGGTCGTTCGGTCGTACGCGCACAAAGCTTATGACGTGAGATAATCCATGATGCTGAGGTTGCTCAGGCGATTGGTGACGGCATATGCAGCTTCGAGCGCTGTCGAGAGATCCGATATTTTCGTCGTTACCGCAGCTGTATCCACGCTCTCCAGACCGTCGATCGATTTGTTGAGAAAATCGATTTGCGTGTCGATCTGATCATTGGAGTCTGAGACGCGCTGCTGAGTGACTCCCAGGAAGGACTGAACCTTGGTCAAAGACCCGATGCCATTGCTCACGAGCTGCGTCGCCTGTTGCATGACGACCTGCTGCGTGGCGCTGTTGAGGTTTTGAAATCCCAGACCCGAGATCATCGTGAACGCCTGCGTCAGCTGGCGAAACGTGTTGTCATTGGCCGTTACCGACGTATCCGCGGTCTCGGTTCGTGAAATCCGGCTGTTCACCGGCTTATCGGAAGCCGCCGACCAGTTTGCCGACCAATTGGCGTCGGAGAAAAGATTGCTGAACTCGTTGTTGAGAAAATCCTGCATGTCCGAAGCGGAAATCGAGGAGACGTTCGGATCATCCGGGCTCATTCCAAACTTGGCTACGAAAGCATTTTTGATAGCCTGGGCGCCAGCAGACGGGGGATCGCCGTAGTAGTCGTCCATCGGCTTCACGTCTGAATTTATGCCGGCGAAAAGATACTGGCCATCCAAAGACGTGTTGAGCTGATCCTGAAGCGATTGCATCGACGCCTGTGCCTGCTGCACGAGCGTGTCTTTTATGGACCCGGTGGATTGGGCAGGCGTCAAAGCATTCAAAAATGACTGGCTCGTCGTGGCTAGTGTATTTAGTGCCGCCTGAGATCCCTGCATTCGGGTGAGCACGATCGAGTTCGTATCCTTGATCGATTGAATTTGATCCATGTCCTGCCGCAGCGAGACAGATACGCCGGTCTGCGCGCCAAGCGTCATCCCCACGTCTGCATAACGGCCCGTCGAAAGTTCCGTCTGCGCATCGACCAGGCGTTGCTGAATTCGAGCAATCGACGCTTTGGTTTCGCTCGATAAGGACGCGGTCGATATGAATGTCGGTGTGATCATGGCGTTAACTGAATGACTGGAGGAGCGTTGTAAGCATGTCGTTGACGGTATTGATCAGCCGCGACGACGCTTGGAAGGTGCGTTCCAGGTCGAGGAGATTTGTCATTTCCTCGTCAAGATTGACGCCGGTTGTCTGCGAAAGCGATGAGGCTGCGCGCTGCGCTACTGTGCTACGGTAATCGGCCTCCGCGCCCGCAGACTGCCGCAAGGCTTCGAGCCAGGACACCGAGTTCTTGGCGTAGTCGGAGAGCGAGGACGACGTCGGAAGCTGAGTCGACGCATCGAACGTCTGCGTCGCTCCGAGACTCGATATGAGCCCTTGAATCCGGCCCGTGAAAGAGGCGCCATTCGACGTGTTATACGTATATGCCGGGTTACCCGGATCGGAGATGCCACCATCGCGGATAAGGGAGGCATCCCCACCCTGAGCCGGATCGACGTTTGCATTGATTTTGATGGAACTGGCCAGCCCCGGGACGAGGGTGCCTGATGGCGGCAGAGCGGGTCCGCCTGAATAGGTAAAGAGACCGGCAGCCGCAGGCAGCGTCGGCGTGGCCGACTGATCGGTCTCCGCAAACGCATTGATGAGCCCGCCAGCCATGGCGTCCAGCTGGCTCTGATACGTCACGGAGACGTCGTCGCGCACAGAAACGAGTCCGGCGAGTTTGCCGGACTGGATCTCCATAACGTGCGGCGTGCCAGCAATCGGAACGCCATCGGCATAGACAGCGGCACCCGTTGCACCTGCAGCGAGATTCGGCGTCTGCTGGAATGTGACCTGCCGGGGCGATTTGTCGAACAGCGTCACGCCGCTATCCGTATAGATCGCCATGTCGCCGTTATCGCGTGTGACGGTGCGTATGCCGACTTCGGTCGAAAGCTGTTTCAGCACAGCGTCGCGAGCGTCGAGAACGTCAGTGATATCGCTGCCGTTGCTCGTACCCTTGATGACCTGATTATTCAGGGTTTGGAACTGGGTCAGCAGACTGTTGATGTTGGACACCGAGGTGGCGATGTCCGAGTCCGCCTGTTGACGAACCTGCGTAACTGTCGCCGACGCCGAATTGAGCGCGTTGGACAGGTCTTTTGCCGCCGAGACAACGCTTGCCGCCACTGCGGAATTCTGCGGATCGCCGGAGTACGTCTGAAGCGCAGCGCCCAGCTTTGCCATCAGCGCTGCCGGCGAATGCTCTGCATCGGTATCGTCGACGGTATTTTGCAGTTGGTCGAGCGCAGACGTAATGGAAGTCTGCGCCTGGTTACTCGAGTTGGCGGTGAGATAAGCGTTGAAAAGAAGTTGGTTCGATGTGCGACCGATCGACGGAATACTGACGCCAACGCCGGGGCCGCTGACGAGCGTCGCCGTCTTTCGCGTCGCATCGGAATCGTTGACGCGCGCAATGTTCCGCGACACGACCGAGATTTGCTCGGACGTTGCCTGAAGACTTGAGCGCGCGGTGTCGACACTTAGCGTAAGCGACATCAACGGGACCTTCTAGTGGTACGCCCTACCTACCGCACGAGATTGACAAGCACGTCCAAAAGTTCAGTTCCGGTCTGGAACACCTTGGAATTCGCCGTATAGCTGCGTTGCGCTTCGACCATCGTGGTGAGTTCGGACGCAAGGTCGACGCTCGATTTTTCGAGAGCGCTGGAGACGACCTTTCCAAGCGATCCGGTGTTGGCTGTTCCGAGCTGGAGGTCGCCGGAATCCTTGTTCGTCGCGAACACGTTTCCTGAGATAGCGGTCAGGTTGTCGGGGCTGGCGACGGTTGCCAGCGGAATCTTGAATGCATCGACGCGCGATCCGTCAGCGTAGACGGCGGTTACGATTCCTTCGTCGCTGATCTCAAGTCTGTCCACGGCAGACGGGCCGTTGCCGTTGGCGGTGACGCTGGCCGGTGTGTAGTCGCCGGCGAGCTGTGTGGTTTTGCTCATGTCGAAACTGAGCGTCGCACCATTCGGAATGCTCACCGAAAGCGTCGCGGGACTCGGCGACGTCATCTTGCCCGTCGTTCCGTCGAATTCCAGGTTTTGGGTCGTAATCAGTGAACCCGTCGTGTAGGGGAAATTGCTGGCGCCGCCGGAAGCTGCTCCATCATGATTGTAGACGGAGATTTCCCATTTGTTGTCGGCCGTCTTTGCCGAATAGACATCGAGCGTGACTTTATGGCCGAGATTGTCATAGGTGACGACGGATGTCAGACCAGAATAGTCCGCGCCCGCAAGATTGGCGGATGGAAGACTGGTCGAGACGGCTGCGTCCGACGGCAAATTGACTTGGAATGTGCCGGAGGTCGATGGCGTGGCCTTCAGACCGAGGCTTGCGGTTCCAACGGGCACCAAACCCGCGGCGCTGTTGATCACAGAGCTGCTGCCGCCGTTCAGGAGATCATATCCGAGCAGCGTAAACCCAGCGGCATTCACGAGCTCACCGTTGGTCGACACGAAACTGCCTGCGCGCGTCAGATAAGGGGTCCCGGACGGACTCTGGACCATGAAGAATCCATTGCCGCTGATCGCGAGGTCGGTCGGCGAGGAGGTGTAAGTCAAATCGCCTTGATGCGTGATCGCGCGACGCGCAATCGTTGAAACCGAACCTGGAACGTATGAAGCGACGTGCCCCTCGGCGACGAGTGTCGAGAATTCCGCCGAAGCTTCCTTGTAACCAGTCGTGTTGACGTTTGCGATATTGTCCGCAACTGTGCCCATACGGTCAGATTGAACAGACATCCCCGAGATGCTGGTAGTCATTAGTCCGTAAAGGCCCATCGACACTCTCCTGGTCGCGAATGATGCTTGCCGGAATTGAAGCATCTGGGCCTTGCGTGAGACTGTTCGCGGACTCCTCTGCGCCGCTCGATAGCTCCTCTCCAGCGAAGTCCTTGAGGCGATAGCCAAGGAACCTCTGAGAATCGATTGGATCGTATCCAAGCCGCTGCTTCAGGCGCTTACGCAACCGGCTGATATGGCTCTCGATGACGTTCTCGTGGATTTCGTCGTTGAAGATGCCATAGACGCGATTGAAGATCTGCGCCTTGGTCACTCGCGTATTGCGGCTCAGAACGAGACACTCAAGGATCCGGCGCTCACGGCGTGGCAATGGCAGCACTTCGCCGTTCACCACTGGATCGCGACCGTCGAAGAAAATGCGAATCCCTGCGATGTCGATACATTGCTCGGCCATTTTCATACGCCGGCGGATGGCGCCGCTGCGCGCCAGGATCTCGCGCACATGGAATGGCTTCGAGATGACGTCATCAAAGCCGAGCGAAAATAGATCGAGTGTCTCGCTAAGGGCTCGGGAATCAAGAAGACCGATCAGAGGCGCACGGCATCGTGCCCGGATTTGCGCCGACACTTGACGACGATTTTCGGCAGCCCCGATCAGGAATCCCTCGACCACGGCTACATCCGCGTCGTTGATCACCTCGAACCATTCTGAAAATTCGGCTGGATCGACCGCTACTGCCGCGATTCCCTCGCGCTCAAAACAGGCGACGCATCCGCCAGCGACCGTTGCACGGTCGTCCAAAACCACGAACATATATTCCCCCGCCCCGCAAATCATCCGCTGGCCGAAGGAAATACAGTGATTCATATTCATTATTAACAACTATTTCATAATTGCGTGAGGCGGAAATGACACTGCAAATCAAAGTGTATCCGCAATTCTGACCGCAGTCTCGATCTCCGTACAGTACGTGTGCTGGCAGGCGTGCCCGTGGAAACACGGCCCATTACGGAGAAGGCTTATTTCTTTCCGACATATAAACCGCGCACGCCAATTTAGAGCTATTTAGATAGCGGTATTGTAGGCCAATTGCTTTTTAATGGGTCGCTCTGAATTGCAATTTCCGAGACATTTTCGCCGGAGACAAACCGGCGCATATGCAGAAATCCTTGTGCGATGAGACAAACAAAGACACGCAAGCTGCGCCGCGATGCGCTCAGCCGGGAAATTGTTCCCGTGACAGATCTCAAGGGCTGTGAGCGGCGCACCGAATTTCGCCACACCGCGCATCAGCATGTGGCTGTACAATTTCGCAACACGACGCGGATTTGCGATCTGATCGATCTCTCAGAAACCGGCGCCAAGATCAGTATTCTCGACGGCACTGTTCCCAACGCTGACGAAAAACTTATCTTGACCCTTTTCGACGGCACCCTCGTCGAGGGCACCGTGACCTGGATCGGCGAACAACACATTGGGATCGAGTTCCGCACCCCTGTGACAAACGTCGATGACCGCCTCGATTTTGAGGGCCTTGGAAGTGCCTATTTCGGAAAGGCCGTCACGTTGCAAAAATCCACCCGACGATCGTAGGTTCACATCGCGGCGTAAGCGCTCCACAAGGCGAGCGTGATAGGCACTTGACGATGTCTTCGCCTTTTTAACGCCCAAGCAGCGCCAGATGCGACTTCGGACGCCCATACCGTCAGAATTCGAAACGCTTATTACCGATCTCTTCGAAAGTCGCGACGAGACTGATGGCTCGCCGCGACCCTCGCACCCGTTCTCCATAAATAGTCTTGGGGCAGCCTGGGAGGTTGCCGCCAATGCACGGTCTCTGCCGCTGCAGAACACGCCGTCAAGCGCGATATTTCGAAGAACCCGCTACGATGACGGTGGCAACGAAGCCTCCGGTATCCTGTTGGACCCCCAAAGAATTTTAAGCGAACTGGGCCTCCACTCCGGAGCGACCGAAGCTGAAATTGCAATTCTCAGGCGGGAATTTGCTCTGAGGAATCACCCCGACCGCGTTCCCGCGGAGCTTCGGGAGGTTGCGACGCAACGGATGATGATCGCCAACGATCTGATGGATCGGCATATCGCCGCGTTGCGGCGGACTGCGGACTGAAGAAAGCAGCCAATTCGATAAAATTCGAAATGCTCCGTTCGCGATATTGCGACGAATATCTCGTACTGTCGTCATTATGGCCAGACTGGCCGAGGGGCTGGGCCGACCGAAAGTAATGAGGGTGTTATGAGTGACAATTATTTCGACTTGCAGATCCTTCGCGCGCGCATGGCCGGAATCGGTGAGCGGCTCGACGGCCCCTGGTCAGAAAAATTGCGCGATCATCTTCACCTCGACCGTGGCACGAAGGAATGCGCCTACTGGCATTCGGGCTATCATCAGGCACTCGCCGACCTTCTTTGCCTGATTGAAGGGCCGCAATCTATCTGCGGCACCTCGGACAGGTCCAGCCGCTCCCTGGCGGTCGGCTAGGGTGGAGGAAATTCCCCACCGGCATGAAGTCGTGAAACATTTCGCATTCTTTTTCGAACGCCTGACTTTGGAGCGCGAAGTGCCTGAATTTGAATTGGGGCGCCGTTCCGATGCGCGCCTTCAGTTCTGATTTCAGATTCTCTCCGGCGCTGCCGACGAATGTGATCGAGAACCGGCCAAAATGATCGATGAAGCCGAGCGCGTAGGCGCCGGGGCAATCATCTACAAGTTCCTCATCGATCGAATCCGCCGCCAAGGCGAAGGGACCGCGAAGTCCCGTACCAACCAATTCCTGCTGCGTCATTTAACGCCCCTAGATGTAGATCGCGTTCGATTGGCGTCCCGAGGCCACCTCGGACGAAGGCGAAGCCTTCGGATTGTTGTCGCGAGGCGAACGTTGCTGCTGCTGTGACTGATCCGGCAATGCGCCCTCGCGCCGCTGCATGTTGCCGTTATCTTGCCGCCCCGCGAAATTCATGCGCGCCTGACTGCCATCCTGGAAAGACGATCCGGCCCCATTTTGCGAACTGTTCCAATTCGCGTTGTTGCTGCCCGAGGCGTCCGCGATCTTCAAATTCTTCACGTCATATCCGGCATCGCGCAAACTCTGTTCCAGGCTCTTACGATCGTCGTCGAGCAACTTGGCGGTCGAAGCTTTGGATGCCTCGGCATCGATATCGAGAGCATTCGATTTGAGGCTCAACTTCAGCCTGACGGTTCCGAGGTCCGGAGGCGAAAGCGTCAGGTCGATCGATCGGAGGACCTGGCCTGGAATCACCGGGCGGTCTTGCGGCAATTGCGGTGCACTGGTCTGCGGGGCGCTGCCTTTGTCTCCCGTGAGCGCATTGAGCACGCCATTCTTGACCTGTTGCGTCGCGCCGGACATGCCGCCCGGCAATTTCGTGGCATCAACCGGCTCATGCTCTACCGAGGACGAGGCTTTGATGTCGGAATTCCGTTTGTCGCCCGCGTTGCCCGAGGGCATTTGCTCGCGGCCATTGCCGGCGCTTCCTTGTTGACCGTCAAAGGCCTGACGGAGAGACGCATCGTGCGTCGCGCCGACATGCGACGCTTGAACGGGAGTTGCCGAGTCCGCTGTCGATTTCGTAGCAACGTCTTTCGGCTCGGCTGACATCGAGGCGGGCGCCGACGCGAGCGCCGGGCTTGCCTTGCCGTCCTTGGCCATCAATGTTTCGAATACACGCGGATTCGACGAGTTGGCTGCATCGCCGAAAACCCAGTGCGACTGGCGTGACTGAACGGTTATCGGCGTGGCAACCGTCGTGTCATTGGCATCGGAGTTCGTACTGCTCGCCATGTCTTGGGCATCGTGCGCAGAAAGCAGCCGTTGCCGTGTATCCAGCAGGGCGATGATGCTGTCCTGCTTCAGCAAATTTCCGGGGCGCGCAGTCTTGCCGCTATTCGATACGGCTGTCGTTGCGGGAGAAGCATCGGCTTGCGCATGTCCCGCGGATGTCTGCCGAAATACGAGATCGGCGGTCCAACCGGCCGGCAAAGCTGCGGCAGCGGGATTTGCCGGCGCAGGAGTCGATTGGCTTTGCGTGCCAAGTTTGTCGATCGTATCCGCAAACGACTTGTCTTTATCGTCTTTCTTATGGCCTTCGTGATGCGATCGTCCGGCTGTCTTGCCAGACTTTGCGACGGGCTTATGCTCCGTGGCATCGTCGCTGGCCGCGGTACCATTGGCGGTATGATCGACGCTACCGCGATCCGAACTATCGGCCTCATCTGCTTCTTGGGAGGCTTTCCCGCTCATCTTATGGGCTTTTCCGCCTACCTTTGCCGATTGCGTGATCGTCTCGACCATATTCTGGCTTTGTGCGGCGTGACCGACGGTGCCCGTCATTTTTCATCCCCCGAGATGATCAAATCGGCTTCTTTGAGCGCAGCATCTGCGCTCTCGATAGCCCCGGCGACGCGAGGCGACTTGAGTGGATCTGATGTCAACTTTCCGCTGTCGGCCCCGACCGCCACCGGTCTTTGAACTTTCGTCACCTCCGGCGTATTTCCGGAAACGGCGCGTGCGATCTCCCTCGCGACCTCGTGGATCGCCATGTCCTCGTCGGACAAGCGATCGCCGCTGATGTGCTGCAACGTCTGCAATGCGTCTTGCGCGTGAGACGTCGGAGCCTCCGCCGCCGCCTGATAGAGGATTGCCTTGTCGACGTCCTCGGTGGACTCCGGCTTCAAGGCCAGAACTTCGCTCGCGGCGGCTTTTGCGAGTGCGATCCGGCCGCGAAGAAGCCCTTCACTGGCTAGAGACAGAAATAAACTCGTCCGAGCCTTGACGTCTGCCGTCGTCGTGGTTGCAACGAGATCGTCGACGATTTTGCTGCTGTCGAGTTCTTCGCGCTTTGTCACGGCTACTGCGAAATCCCGAAAGAGCTTCCAGGAATAAACCGATTTTCCAAAGCGGCGCAGATAGTCCGCCATCAACATCATAGCCCGCGCTTTGTCGCCGGTGCTGACGAGTAGCGCGATCTCGCGGCGCGCAGCGGCTTCTTCGATCGCTGTATGAGGCGATGCCAAGCGCGCTTCATCGAGAAGCGCAATGGCTTTGGCGTTATCGTGATCTATGTAGAAGGTCGAGCGCGCTAAGGCGAAAGGCCCGACAAGACTGACATCGAGTGATCGAGGATCGACTTCGCTCAGTGACTTTCTGGCGTCGCTCGCCCGGCCCTGGGCAAATTGCATGATTCCTTGGGCCAGCTGGTCATCCGCTTCGGAGAGCACCCCACTTTTGATCAGAGGCTTCAAGACTGCAACGTCGCCGCCACTCAGGACATACACAAAGGCTGCGCGGACGTTGGCATACTCGCTCCAATCCTCTTTTGTAAATTTACGCAGCGCGCCGGATATCTCCGCCATGATACGGCCCTGCTCCGATAGAGCGTCCCGGTCGCCGTATATGACCTTGTCTTGAATAGCGCCCAAATTATCGACGAGGCGACG
>JAICLG010000047.1 GCA_025927515.1 Hyphomicrobium sp. | reverse complement strand
AGCGCCAGCATTCGGGTTTTCGCGCTTTGCACACATAGCGGCCGTGCAGGATCAGCCAATGGTGCGCGTGCAGTGCATATTCCGGCGGAATGACGCGCACCAGATCGGCTTCAACTGCGAGCGGCGTCGTGCCTTCAGATAATCCCGTCCTGTTCGCAACGCGGAACACGTGGGTATCGACCGCCATCGTCGGGTGGCCGAAGGCAATGTTCATCACGACATTCGCGGTTTTGCGGCCGACGCCGGGAAGCGTTTCGAGGACGTCGCGATCGTCTGGGACCTTGCCGCCGAATTCATCGACCAGGCGTTTCGAAAGAGCGATGACGTTTTTCGCTTTGGTGCGGTAAAGACCGATCGTCTTGACGTAATCGCGCAGCTTATCTTCGCCGAGCGCCAGCATCTTCTGCGGCGTATTTGCGATCTTGAACAGAGCAGGCGTTGCCTTGTTGACGCCGGCATCCGTCGCCTGCGCCGATAGGACGACTGCGATCAGCAGCGTATAGGGATTAACGTACTGCAATTCGCCCTTGGGCTCGGGGCTCTCGGCATGGAAGCGACGGAAAATCTCTCGGATTTCAGCTTCGGTCAGGGCAGACCTGCGACCAGCTTTCGGCCCGGATTTCGCGGCACTTTCCTTGTTGTTTCGGGTCTTGCCATTCGCCCGGGAACCGCGGATGCTTGACAGACTTATATCTTGGGAAGCTTTGGCCATCACGTGTCCGTGGTTGCTGCCGCGGTTTGCGGCAGACGAAGCAGGTAGTCCGAGAGATGACCGATAGTCTCGCACGAAAGCAATCCTCAAACGAAACCCGGTTCGTGTTGCACCCCTATCGGTCGTTGTCGCCGCGGGGATTCCTGATCCTCATGGGCCTGATCAGTCTCATCAGCTTCGTTGTCGGGATGGTTTTCTTTCTGATGGGCGCATGGCCTGTGTTCGGATTTTTCGGTCTCGACGTGGCGCTGATCTATTACGCATTCAAGCGCAACTATCGATCGGGGCGAATTTACGAAACGATCACTCTGTCGCCGGACGTCCTGAAGCTGACGCGCGTGCATCCGACGGGGGAACGCGAGGAGTTCGACTTCAATCCCTATTGGGCGCGCGTACGCGTTTCGGTCGATCACCCCGATGGGCGAACGTCGATGCGGCTGGCCGCGCGGGGCAAGGAAGTTCTGTTTGGTCAGTTCCTGACGGATGATGAGCGGCGCGATTTCGCAGACGTTTTGGCCGGTGCGCTCGTCTCGGCGCGCGGGGCACGGTTTTAGGCAGGCATCTCAGAAACCGTAGCTTATGCCCGCCCGAACGGACTGCACGCTGATATCCGCGGCACGATGATAATAAAATAAACCGTTCCCGTCGGTGAGAAGGGAATTTACGCTGCCGAGATCGACGTATTGGTATTCGATACGAGCGCTCCAATTGTTTGTCAGTGCGTATTCGTATCCGCCGCCGATTGTCCAGCCCGTGAGATTGTCGTTTTTGGACCAGCCTACCGTATCGTCTTTCTTCACGTAATCGCTGTAAGCGAAACCACCCGTCACGTACGCGAGCGAGCTATCAAATGCATAGCCCAGCCGGCCACGTATGGTGCCCAGATAGTTGATATCGATCGAATTGATCTCGCCGGCGAATTGGCTGTCATTTCCTTTGAGCGCAGTTGCGCCGATGTCGATCTCGGCTCCGATAACGAGCTGTCCGAATTGCGTGAGGTAGCCGGCATGCCCGCCACCGATCGCACTGCCGTACGAAATGTTTCCGTCGGGCTGCCAATCGTCGTATCCGGCGCCGGGTGAGCGCCACGTGTTGCCTGTCTCGCCCCAGGCATAGCCGACATCGGCGCCGATATAAGGTCCGCTCCAATCGCGGGCGCCGTTATCGCCAGCGAATGCATTGCCAATTGCGGCGGAAAAAAATAGAGCCGAAGCTGCTAGCGTGCGCATGGCGTCCCCCTGAAATCCAATTACATCAGGACGCAGCACGTAAGCAATTGTGCGAATGGGGGATTGTTCAGTGCTGCGGATTAACGAACGTCTAACGCTGAAACCTCGGCTGCCTTGGGCTTCGGCATGCTCCGGGCGACGGCGAGGCGCTCCGGCGGCAACTAGTCGTTCAGCATCGTGAGAGCGGCGCGGCGGTCGCCGGGTTTCAGCCGCAGGAACTGAGTACGCGCGGCTTTGATATCCTTGTCGGTGCCTGTTTCGGCTGCCGTCTTTAGGGCCTTGGTCGCCGCGTGATCGGCGCCGACGACGAACGACAGGGCTCCGGCTAAGCGGCCCATCATGGCTGCATCGAATTTGAAATCGTCGTCGGCCATCGAAGTGGTGCTCCGTTTTTATTGGAAGCGGCCGCCGCGCTGCAGGACTTCGATCTTGTAGCCGTCGGGATCGTCGATGAAGAAGAAGGTGCCGAACGGCTTGCCGTCGTGCGTCATGTTCTTGATGTCTTTCGGCTGATAGCCGGCAGCCGCGATCTTGGCGCGCGTTGCTTCGAGATCATCGATGACAAAGGCGACGTGGCCATAGCCGTTACCGAGATCGTAGGGCTCCGTGCGGCCCTTGTTGACCGTCAATTCGAGTTCGAAATCGTTCTCGGTATTCTTGAGGTAGATGAGCGTAAAGTCGGGCCAGTCGCGACGGTCGGAAACCTTGAGGCCGAAGCAGTCCTCGTAGAATTTCACCGAACGCGCTTCGTCGCTCACCCGGATCATCATGTGAATTGCTTTGGCCATGTCGCGCCTCTCTCCGTCGCTTTCCTATTTACTCCATGGCCGCGCTTGAGGCGGCCATCCAGGGATACAAATTCAACTCTCTCGTCGTGCAGCTCTGGATGGCCGGGTCGAGCCCGGCCATGACATGGAGGGTAATGCTTCGTTCAAAGCCAGGGGCGCGACGAAGCGGTCGATGTTTCGAACGACGAGATCGCGTTGCCCTTCTCGAGCGTCAGGCCGATGTTGTCCAGGCCGTTCAGCAGGCAATGCTTGCGGAACGGATCGATGTCGAACTTGATGACGCCGCCGTCGGGTCCGCGGATTTCCTGCTTTTCGAGATCGATCGTCAACGTCGCGTTGGCGCCGCGCTCCGCGTCGTCCATCAGCTTATCGACGTCGCTTTGCGGCAGCTTGATTGGCAGGATGCCGTTTTGGAAGCAGTTGTTGTAGAAAATGTCGGCGAAGTCCGGCGCGACGACGCAGCGAATGCCGAAGTCGAGCAGCGCCCACGGCGCGTGCTCACGCGAGGAGCCGCAGCCGAAGTTCTCGCCCGCGACCAGAATGGACGCGTTGCGGTACTGGGGCTTATTCAGCACGAAATCAGAAATCTCTTTGCCCGTCGCCGGGTCATAGCGCATCTCGTAGAATAGCGACTTGCCAAGCCCCGTACGCTTGATCGTCTTCAGGAACTGCTTCGGGATGATCATGTCGGTATCGACGTTGCGGATCGGCAGGGGCGCCGCGACGCCGGTCAGTACCGTGAACTTGTCCATGCTTTCGTCTCCAGTCGGTCAGTCCCGCGAGTTGGTCAGGCGCGCAGCGTGTCGGCCAACGCCCGGAAATAGCCCTCAGTCGCGGTCAGGCGCCGCGCGTGACGGTAAGCGCCGAACTCCAGGATGGCGGCTTCGACGTCGAAGGGCTTCAGATGTTCGAGCCGCCGTTTAACGCCAGCCCGCTTGCGTCCGTCAAGATGAACATCGAGCGCAGCCATGATGGTTTCGAGATAGCCTGAGATGCGGCCGAGCTCCCGCGTGGCGGTCAGGGCGGCTGCGCGGTCGTCCGGGGCGATCTCCAATGTCTGGAGCGCGGTCGCGGCTCTCGCAAGCGTGGCGGCGATTTCCTCGGTATAGAGCGCGACTTTCTCCCGGCCTAGGCTGTCGAGGCGAGCGGCGAGCGCCAGCCAGCGATGGACGGTCTGGGCGAAGGCGGAAAGGCGTCGAATATAGGCGGCGAGCCGCATGCGGAACTCCGGACGGACGATCCGGAAGTTTACGGCCGCCGTAACCGGCGGGGATAAGATTTTCATCGGGCAATGTCATTCCGGCCTCCGCCGGGATGACGATCTTGGGACGTATGCGTTTGCGATGAAGCGCTATTTGATCGTCGGGTCGTCGTAGCATTTGCGCATGTAGGCGCAACGATAGGAACCCGCGAAATGCATGGCATCGCCCTTCGCCGGTGAGATGAACGTGCAAACCTCGTTCAAACCTTCCGGAGTGAGCCAGCCCTGGCGTCGTCCGCGCTGCACGGCGAAGCAGTCGGCGGTTTCCTCATCCGGTCCGCGGAACTGATGGCCGCATTCGTGAGCGTAAATCCATTGTTTGACCGGCGTCGAGACCTTATCGAGATATTTCGGGTTCATGATGATGAACCCAGGGTAAGCCGCGCCGTAATCGTCGAGCTTGTTGTCGATGACCGTCGGGCGCTGGCCGCAGACTTGCCGGCGGCCGTCGAGCTTGAACTCTCCGGGCGCGAGCACGCGGCTGTCACCTCCCACCGACGCGACGTATTGCTGTGGCGTCGGAATGCCGTCACCCGATAGATTCTTTGCATCCTGTGCGTCGGCGCCGGGCGCCAGGACGAGCGCAACGCCCAGTCCTGCGCACAAGACGAATCGACGGAACAATCGTCGCGCTGCCATCCCCGCTTCCGTTTTCCAGAATTGCCCCAACTGCTTCGCAGTCTGTCCCTACAACATGACGCGAAACGCCATTATGGCTCAACCATAGCTAACTTGTGACATCCAGGAGGTTAATCCGGTGTGTCCGGGAAGCGTTGGTTACGCCGTTACCTCGGCCTCAATATGCGCCATATCCTCGTCAGAGAAGCCGAAATGATGACCAATTTCATGAACGAGCACATGCATGACCAGATGGCCTAGTTCTTCCTGACTATCGGCCCATTCGTCGAGAATGGCGCGCCGATAGAGGAAAACCATGTCAGGCTCGCGCGGCGCATCGGTCATGCTTTGGCGATCAAGGCTTACCCCCTGGTAGAGGCCGGTCAGCTCGAACGGATCTTCGATGCCAAGTCCATCGAGCACGTCGTCGGTCGCGAAATCTTCGACCCGGATCAAAAGATCGCGGGCCATATCGCGAAATTCAGGCGCGAGCTTCTGCCAGGCCGCCGCAGCCAATCCCTCGAAATCGGCAAGCGTCGGTGCCGTCGCGTAGCTCCAATCCCTCGACATCGGCATCGCTCCTCGGGTTGGTGTGAACGCGAGAGATAGGATCGGTCAGCGCGAATGGAAAGCCTTCATGCCATCTTGTCGGCAACGAGCAGCAATTCCTGGAGGGTGAAATGCAATGCGCCTTCCGCGTCGCGCCGAGGCTGGAGAAAGGTTCGCAAGTTCGACGGCCCGTCGGTCAGAATGTGTTCGAGTTCTTTGACCGTCGCCGGTGCGCACCGCATGCGCGCGACCCAAGAGTCGAAATCCAACTCTTTGCCGAATTGCTCGCGGGCAACAATTGCGAAGCCGTCTTTCTCGAGCAGTTCGGTCCATGTTTCAGGCGGTGGCGCATGACCGTGGCTCGGGTCGCGCAGTTTTTCGAAAGCGTTATAGGCGGCGGTTGCCTCGTCGCGTTCGGCGGCCGAGGCATCCGGCAGCTGCTGTGCATCGGGAGCCACGTTGTCGACCAGGGCGAAGCGGCCGCCATTTTTTAGGACGCGGCGCACCTCTCCGACAAAGCGTCCAAGGTCGGGGAAGTGATGAGCCGCCAACCGGCAACAGACGAGATCGAAGCTATCCTCCGGGAACGGCAACGCCCCGGCCTCGGCCTTCGCTGTCCTCATATTGGTGAGGTTGCGCGAGGCCGCCAGTTTCGCTGCTTCGGCGAGCATCGGGTCGGTGATATCGCTCGCGACGATGCCGGCGACGCGGGGAGCCAGCGCCGCTGCCATATGACCGGCACCCGTCGCGACATCGAGTGCGCGCCAGGATTGTTGCGGCGCAGCAAGTTCGATGATACGTCCCAGGCTTTCGCCTCTGGCGTGGACATCGGACGTCGCATAATCGGCTGCGGCCACACCAAACTGAGATTGAACGAGCGAGGTTGAATTGGTCATCACGCGAACCTATTTTCCGTGCTTAATGGTTTCCTAAAATTCCGTTTGTACTCAGCGTCTCACTAAGCGATCTTAATACCGGGCAAGAAGATAGGCCGAAGCGTTCTCATATGCGGCGGTCTCTATTTTTCGGGCCGCATTTTAATGGGCACTCCTCCAACAGTTAGTCGAGAACCTGATAGATGTCGCAGACACTGGCGTTCCGTCCACGGCAAGAGTCCTTGTCGACGGAAGAAGGCTCCTGGCACGGCAACGCTAAGTCCTTTGAGCTTTCCATTCTCGAAGGCGAGGCGGACATTCGCGAGGCGTTGCGTTTGCGCGGACGGGCATATACGGCGATCGGCTACGATATCGATCAAGTTGATGGCGAATATACCGACCATTTCGACGCGCTCCCCACGACGGTATTGCTCGGCGCCTACGATCAGAAACGCCTCGTCGGCTGCGTCCGCCTTTGTTTTGCCTCTCCCAAGCAGCCCTTATCGAACTTGCCGTGTGCGGCGTACTATCCGGCCTTGACCGACATCCACCATCAACAGCCCCACGGCCTGATCGAGATCTCGCGGTTGTCGATCGAACCCGGGCTCAACAACATGTCGTACCGGACGACGCTTTATGCGTTTCTCGTGCGCGCGTCTCTGACAGCTGCGTTGGCGGCGGGCGTATCGATGCTGCTCGTTGCAACGCGACCCGAGTGGGTGCGGTTCTATCGCTACATGCTCGGTTTCCAGCAGATCGGCGAGCCTGCGCTCTATCCGCCTGGCGATTTCAAGATCACGCTTCTCGGCGGCAGCCTCGAACAGGCGCGGATGCGGCAACGGCTGCAGAACCGCTTTTTCAAGATCACGCCCGACGAGGTCGCCAGCATGAAGAATGCGATCACAACGGCTTTGAACCGGGGAACAGTGCCCAAACCGAGCAAGATCGCGGTTTAAGCGGGATACTAGCGCCGGACTGTGCTCGTCTCGGACATATAGCAAAGTTGTCATCCCGGGCGAGCTCTTGTGCGAGACCCGGGACCCAGGACTATTACATAGACTTGTCCTTCTCCATCGTCAGCTCGGGCCACAAGTCAAGCCATTGCGGATTTTTTGCTTCGATAAGCTGAAGCTTCCAATCGCGCCGCCAGCGTTTGATCCTTTTTCTCGGGCAATGGCTTCGCTGATTTCCTGATGGACTTCAAAATACACGAGCACTTTCACGCGATAGCGTTTCGTAAATCCCGGAACCAATCCTTCACGGTGTTCTTGTACGCGGCGAATAAGATCATTGGTGACGCCAACGTAAAGCGTGCCGTTCCGCTGGCTGGCGAGAATGTAAACGTAGTAGACATGATCTCGCACAAGCCCTGGGTCCCGGCTCTACGCTTCGCTACGGCCGGGATGACAAGTCTTCGAGCCTCGCGATCCGAGCCTAGCCGCTTAATTTCATCCCCCGGCATACCCTTCGACCGAGGGAATTTCGCTATCAGCTCTGCCAGTTCCGGACGTCGACGAAGTGGCCTTCGAGCGCGGCGGCTGCAGCCATGATCGGCGAGACGAGGTGCGTGCGGCCCTTGTAGCCCTGGCGCCCTTCGAAATTGCGGTTCGAGGTCGAGGCGCAGCGCTGACCCGGCTTCAGCTGATCCGGGTTCATGCCAAGGCACATCGAGCAGCCCGGCTCGCGCCATTCAAAGCCGGCTTCCCGGAAAATCTTGTCCAGACCTTCGGCTTCCGCCTGCTCTTTGACGAGGCCCGAGCCTGGAACGATCATCGCGTAGGCGAGGCGCGACGAGATCTTCTTGCCGTCGACCATCCTGGCGACAGCGCGGAGGTCTTCGATGCGGCCGTTGGTGCAGCTGCCGATCCAGACGACGTCGAGCGGAATGTCGGTCATCTTCGTGCCGGGCGTCAGGCCCATGTATTCAAGCGCTCGCTGCATCGAAGCGCGCTTGTTCTCGTCGTGAATGTCGGCGGGGTTGGGCACGGCGCCGGTGATTGCGGTCACGTCCTCGGGGCTCGTGCCCCAGGACACGATCGGCGGCAGTTTCGCGGCATCAAGGCGGACCTCGCGGTCGAAGTGCGCGCCTTCGTCGGAATGCAGCGTTTCCCAGTATTTCATCGCCATATCCCAGGCCATGCCTTTCGGCGCCTTGGGGCGATCCTTGATGAAGGCGAACGTCGTCGCGTCGGGCGCGATCATGCCGGCGCGGGCGCCGCCCTCGATCGACATGTTGCAGACCGTCATGCGGCCTTCCATCGACAGCGCGCGGATGGCATCGCCGGAATACTCGATGACCGAGCCCGTGCCGCCTGCCGTGCCGATCTCGCCGATGATCGCCAGGATGATGTCCTTGGCACCGACGCCTTTCGGGGTGACGCCATCGACGATGACGCGCATGTTCTTGGCTTTCTTCTGGATCAGCGTCTGCGTCGCGAGCACGTGCTCGACCTCGGACGTGCCGATGCCGTGCGCCAGGGCTCCGAAAGCGCCATGCGTCGAGGTGTGGCTGTCGCCGCAAACGATCGTCGTGCCCGGCAGCGTGAAGCCTTGCTCAGGTCCAACGACATGGACGATGCCCTGACGCTTATCGAGTTCGTTGTAGTATTCGATGCCGAAATCGCGGGCGTTCGTCGCCAGCGTCTCGACCTGAACGCGGCTTTGCTCGTCGGCGATGCCCTTCGTCCGGTCGGTCGTCGGGACGTTGTGGTCGACGACGGCAAGGGTTTTCTCCGGCGCGCGCACCTTGCGGCCCGCCATGCGCAGGCCTTCGAAGGCCTGCGGGCTCGTCACTTCGTGGACGAGGTGGCGATCGATATAGAGGAGGCACGTCCCATCCGGCGCTTGTTCCACGATGTGATCGTCGAAAATTTTATCGTAAAGCGTTTTTGCCATGAGTTTCAAAGGCCTTAGCCGGACATAAATGGGATGAGTACGTTAGATAGCGTTAGACCGGGGTTTTCGCAAATCAGCCGTGGTCGCAGCCATTATAACGAAAACTACTCGTCTGGAATGGTGCACCGGTCCCCGGTACGGAATCGATTACCGGTTTCGCGATAGCGCTACCTGGCCTTCGAGATTTTGGACACGAGAAAATCCCGGAGGAGCTGGACCTTCTTCGACGACTTCAGCTCTTCGGGGTAGGCGAAGACCAAATTCAACGACGGCTGCTGGATTTCGCTCAAGACGGGCACGAGTTCCGATTGCGCGTCGCTCATGTAATCCGGGATCATGCCAATGCCGATGCCGGCCTGAATGGCGTACTTGATGGCGACGACGCTGTTCACGCGCAGCGCTGCAGGCCGCGATCCGTTCCCGTCGCGCCCCGCCGTTTCGATCCAGGACATGGCGTCGAGATGCTGGGCGGGAACCCCGGAATAGGCGATGATCCGATGCTGGTCGAGATCGGCGAGGGTGCGCGGCGTCCCATGCTTGCGGATGTATTGGGCGGAGGCGAAGGCACGCACCCGGCTTTCGAACAGGGAGCGGCGAATGAGATCCGCCTGCTCCGGTTCTCGGGTCCAGATCGCCGCGTCCGCCGCGCGCATGCCGATGTCGACCTGGTCATCATTGAGGATCAGCTCGACGCGGATGTCGGGATAAAGCTCGCTGAATTCCTGCAACCGCGGCGTTAGCCAGATCGTGCCGAAGCCGATCGGTGCGGTGACGCGCAGGTCGCCCGATGGTTTCGTCGTCGAGTCCGAGAGCAGGGTCTCTGCCGTCTGCAACTTCGTAAAGACCTCGGCGACCGTGCGGTTCAAAAGCTCGCCTTGCTCGGTCAGCACGAGCCCGCGCGCGTGGCGGTGAAAGAGGGTCACCTTGAGATTGGCTTCGAGGGCTGAAATCTGCCGGCTCACCGCCGACTGGCTCATATGCAGCTGTTCGCCGGCATGGGTGAAGCTGCCGGCCTCCGCTGCCGCGTGGAAGATGCGAAGTTTATCCCAATCCATATTCGGGGCTTTCGATGATTGGCGCGTACTAGGCAAGTTCGGGCGCGGGCTTAAAAGGCGCCGAAGTCTAGCGAAACCCGGTTACGTTGCAACGCAGGGATGGCAGAGGAACGGTTTACTCGGCGGCGTCGGCTTGGTTTTCGACCTTGGCAAGATAGCGTTCGGCCTCCAGCGCTGCCATGCAACCCATGCCCGCCGCCGTTACGGCCTGACGGAAAACCTCATCCTTAACGTCGCCCGCCGCAAAGACTCCGGGTATCGCCGTGGCGGTCGAATCGGGCGCGGTGATCAGGTAGCCGGACGGCGTCATGTCCAGCTGCCCTTTGAAAAGCTCGGTCGCCGGTGCATGGCCGATGGCGACGAAAAAGCCGTCCGTCGTGATCTCGGAGGTCATGCCGGTTTTGATATTTTTCAGGACAACACCGGTCACCGATTTGGGCGCATGCGTGCCGATCACCTCCTCAACCACGCTGTCCCAGATGACGTTGATCTTCGGGTTTTTGAAAAGGCGCTCCTGCAGGATCTTTTCGGCGCGCAGGAAGTCGCGGCGATGGACCAGCGTCACCTTGTTAGCGAAATTCGTCAGAAACAGCGCTTCCTCGACGGCGGTGTTACCGCCACCGACAACCACAACCTCTTTACCCTTGTAGAAGAAGCCGTCGCAGGTCGCGCACGCGGAAACGCCGTGGCCCTTGAAGTGATCTTCGGACGGCAGATCGAGCCAACGGGCTTGGGCGCCGGTCGCGATGATGAGCGCGTCGCAGGTATAGGTATCGCCGCTATCGCCTTCGAGGCGGATGGGACGGGCGCGCAGCTCGACCTTGTTGATGTGGTCCATGACGATGTGCGTTCCGACGTGCTCGGCCTGCGCCTGCATCTGCTCCATGAGCCAGGGGCCTTGGATCGGCTCGGCGAAGCCCGGATAGTTCTCGACGTCGGTCGTGATCGTCAGCTGGCCGCCCGGCTGCGAACCCTGGATCAGGGTCGGCGCAAGCATGGCGCGGGCCGCGTAGATGGCGGCGGTGTAGCCGGCGGGGCCGGAGCCAAGCACGATCACCTTGGCGTAATGAGGTTTTTTCGTCATGATTCGAAGCTCCGGGAAGGGCTGATAATTAGGGGAGCCAGGGCCGCAACGTCAATGTGGGCTGGGCTATCCCGCGTCAATACGGGCATTTCGGGGCTAGAACTGGGGGCAATCCGCGTGCGTGACGTCGAAACATCGGCTGCTCTCAGCATGCCGGAGCGCATCAAGGCCATTTTGGTCGGCTCATCCGGCAATCTGGTCGAGTGGTACGATTTTTACGTCTATGCCGCGTTCTCGCTTTATTTCGCCAAGGCGTTCTTTCCCGAAGGCGATCAGACGGCGCAACTCCTGAATACGGCGGCCATCTTTGCCGTCGGCTTTCTGATGCGCCCCATCGGGGCATGGTTTTTCGGGCGAATGGCGGACCGTAACGGACGGCGCGTGGCGCTGACGACATCGGTGCTGCTGATGTGCTTCGGGTCGGCGTTGATTGCGGTGACGCCGGTCTACGAGACGATTGGCATCGCGGCCCCCGCTATCCTCCTCGTGGCGCGGATGATTCAAGGGCTGAGCCTCGGCGGTGAGTATGGGACGAGCGCGACCTATCTTTCGGAAATGGCGACAGCCGACCGGCGCGGCTTCTATTCGAGCTTCCAGTACGTGACGCTGATCGGCGGCCAACTGATAGCGATGCTCGTGCTCGTCGGGCTGCAGAATTTTTTCCTGACTCCGGCCGCGCTCGAAGCATGGGGGTGGCGCATCCCCTTCGCGATCGGCGCATTTCTTTCCGTCATCGCCTACGTCATGCGCCGCGATCTCTACGAGACGGAAGCGTTCAAACAAGCGAAGCGGCATGAAGGCTCTCTCTCGGCGCTTCTCGCGCATCCTCGCGAGATTGCCATCGTCGTCGGGCTGACGCTTGGCGGCACGATCGCGTTTTACACCTACACGACCTACATGCAGAAATTCCTGGTCAATACGTCCGGGTTCTCCAAGGCGACGGCGACGCTGGTTTCGGCGTCGGCGCTGTTCGTCTACATGTTGCTGCAGCCCGTGGTCGGCGCAATCTCCGACGTCGTCGGAAGGCGACCGGTCTTGATTGCGTTCGGCGTGCTCGGTGTTTTGTGCACGGTGCCGCTTCTGACGGCACTGCAAGCTGCGCGGGATCCTATCGAGGCGTTCGTTCTCATCGTCACGGGTCTGGCGATCGTGTCGTGCTATACGGCGATCAACGCCGTCGTGAAGGCGGAACTCTTTCCGACGTCAGTGCGCGCGCTGGGCGTCGGGCTGCCCTATGCTCTGACCGTCGCGATCTTCGGCGGAACCGCCGAATACGTCGCGCTTTGGTTGAAGCAGGCTGATCGCGAGACGGACTTCTACTGGTACGTGACCGGCTGCATCGCCGTTTCGCTCGTCGTCTACGCAACGATGCGCGATACGCGCGGCGCCATTGAATAGAGGAACGTATTTTTACCGTCGCGCACGCGTTCTAGCCAAAGGCCCCTCATCCGCCCCTTCGGGGCACCTTCTCCCCAAGGGAGAAGGAAGTGCGCGTCTTTTCCTCTCCCGGAACGGGAGAGGATGCCCGAAGGGCAGGTGAGGGACTTCGTTTCGATAACTGTTCGCGACCGTTAGCTCGATTCAAATCAGCCGTAGCGCCTTGAGGCTGGCGTGGCCGTTGCGGCCGACGATGATGTGGTCGAGGACGGTAACGCCTAAGGGCTTTGCGGCGTCGATGATCTGCTTCGTAACGTCGATATCGGCGCGCGACGGCGTCGGATCGCCCGACGGGTGATTGTGCACGAGAATGATCGCTGTCGCTGATAGTTCCAGCGCGCGCTTGACGACCTCGCGGACGTAGACGGGGGTATGATCGACCGTTCCGCGCCCCTGAACCTCGTCGGCGATCAAATGGTTCTTTTTGTCGAGGAAGAGAATGCGGAAGGCTTCGCGTGCGTCGAACCCTTGCGCGAGACGGAGATAATCGAGCACGCCGCTCCACGACGACATTGCCGGACGCGCCTGGATTTGACCTTTGGTCAGACGTTCCGCTGCGGTCTTGATCAGTTTCAGTTCTTCAACCGCGCGACTGCCGACGCCCTCGATTTCCTTGAGGCGTTCGGGCGGCGCCGAAATGACTTCCGCGAATGATCCGAAGCGGGCCAGCAGGCGTTTCGCGATGGGCTTGGTATCGATACGCGGAAAGGCGCGAAACAGGATCATTTCGAGGAGTTCGTAGTCAGGCACCGCATCGGCGCCGCCATTCGAAAAGCGCTCGCGCAGGCGCTGGCGGTGTCCGGCCTTGTCGTCGGCAACGACCTTCGCCTTGACCGTGGCCGCTGCACCGAAGAGCGCACCCTGCTCTTCGGCACTCACCTTGTCGTCGCCAGACCCCTTGGAATGCGACATCGGCTCCGTCTCGGTTAGGCAGCGGCGCGAAGATCATAAGGCGGGTAGTGCAATCCGGCGGGCGAGGTCGTGAAAATCTCGCAGCCATCCTCGGTGACGCCGACCGTGTGCTCGAATTGCGCGGAGAGTTCGCGGTCGCGCGTCACGGCGGTCCATCCGTCGGCGAGAATTTTCACATGCGGTTTGCCGAGGTTGATCATCGGCTCGATAGTGAAGAGCATTCCCGGTTCGAGCACGACGCCTTCACCGGGCTCTCCGTAATGCAGGACGTTCGGGCGATCATGAAAGACGCGTCCGAGACCGTGACCGCAGAAATCACGCACGACGCTGCAGCGTTCGGCTTCCGCGAATCTCTGGATGGCCGCTCCGATGTCGCCGGTCGTGCCGCCCGGCCTTACGGCGGCGATGCCGCGCATCAGGGATTCGTAGGTAACTTCGATCAGACGCTCGGCCCGGCGCGAGACTTCTCCCACGGGATACATGCGGCTCGTATCGCCATGCCATCCGTCGACGATCAAAGTGACATCGATGTTGACGATGTCGCCGGTGCGCAACGGCTTGTCGTTGGGCATCCCGTGGCAGACGACGTGATTGACCGACGTGCAGGTCGAATAACGGTAGCCTCGATAGTTCAAGGTCGCCGGCAGCGCTCCGTGGTCGAGAGCGAAAGCGAGGACCAAGTCGTCGATTTCACGCGTCGTGACCCCGGGCTTGACCACCGGCACGAGCATATCGAGGGCTTCGGCGGCAAGGCGGCCCGCATTCCGCATCGCAGCAAATGCGTCTGCGCCGTACAGCGGAATTTTACCGTCGCGGCTGGCGCCCCTGTTTACTTCAACGTTCGACATGTTGCTCCGAATTAGGGACCCGTATGGCTCAAATTCTAATTTAATGCCAAAATGTCCCGGTGCGAAAGGGCGCCTTTGCTAAGAGCGTTCGTGGTCACAGGAGGAAAGCGATGATCCATTTTCGTGCCCCTTTACTTGGAGGGGTGT
>JAICLG010000307.1 GCA_025927515.1 Hyphomicrobium sp. | reverse complement strand
TGAGCAGCTTTACGCCAGAATAGCGACCGGATTTAAATAATGCTGGCGCCAGCGTCCGAGTAGGTGCGCGAATCGGCCGGACTATAAGCAAAGATTCCTTGCGAATATTCGCGATTCGTGTTCGGGATTGTTGCTTGTGCGCAGTCTGATGAACAGCATACGCTGTTCTAAAAATTTCACTGATTTTCAATCAAGATCGGAAATAGGTGCAATTGTGTCTCCTAAAATAGGACGCATACAGATGGCACATCGATTATCGTATTTCGGACTTAGACTGAGCAGGAGCCGATGAGCACGATAACTACGAGGCAATTCCCCGTTTCCGTCGCCATCATGCTTGCGAGCATCGTTGCTGTCTGTTCGGCCTACTTGGTTTGGAACGGATGGATGCGTTCCGATTTCGGCCTGACGCCCTGGGCGAGTTGGCATGACCTGACGTGGCAGATTGCCGAAGTCGATTCCCGGGGACGCATCGTTCGCCTCGGATCGCATCCGCTCTCGATTGCGGCCCTGGTCGGGACGGTATCCGTCTGCTTTGTGGCGTTTGCCGTTGGGGCTTGGCAGTTCTTCACTGGCAACGAGGTTCGGAGTAAAGAGTCTAAGATATCGAGCCAGCTCGACAAGGTTGGCCAGGACCTCGACGACGAGGTTTTTGCGCTGATGAACATACTGAAGCAGCACATCGACTTCAGTAGCTCGCATTCCGAAGCACTCGCAAAGGTCAATAAAACGCTCCCGTCGTTGACGTCGGCCGATCAGATTCGCGCGGTCGTGCAGCGCCTTATCAGCGAAAACACCCGGATCCAAAGCGAGGTGGACACGTTAGGCTTACGGTTGCAGCAATCCCAATCGCAAATAGAGAAGCTCAGGACCAGTCTCAGCGAAAGCCAGCGTCTCGGCATGCTCGACGCCGTAACGCGTTTGAAAAATCGGCATTGGCTTCAGTTGAACCTGCCGCGGGAAGTGAACGCGGCTGCCGAATTCAAGGAACCGCTTTGCCTGGTCATGGCCGACATCGATCATTTCAAGAATATCAACGATACCTTCGGACACGCCGTCGGCGACGAAATTTTGAGACGGTTTGGAGAATTGCTATCCAAGAACACCAAGGGACGGGACACCGCAGTACGTTACGGCGGCGAAGAATTTGTTCTTGTGCTGCCCCATACCGCAATCGACGGCGCCCATAACGTTGGCGAGCAGATCCGTTCCGAGTTGGAAAGCAAGAAGTGGATGCATCACAAAACGGGTGCCCCGATCGGTACGGTAACGGCATCATTCGGCATTGCACAGCTTCAAGTGGACGAAGGTCCGGAATCGCTGCTCGAAAGAGCCGATGCCAAACTTTATGAAGCCAAAGCCGCGGGCCGGAATTGCATTCGATAAAATTAAGAAGAAACAGGGTGGCTGCACACCTGCGTGCTATAGCCGAGCGGCGTCAGCCGGAAATCAATATGTCATTTCCCTCAAGCGGAGTTTCAAGTCGAACGTCTGTCGTTCCGGCCTGACGCCAAACCACGAGAGCCCGCATCATTCGGCCGTTTCTCAGCGCGACCGTAATCGGGTCTTTCAGGCGGAAAGCACCTTCACAATTCAGTCGCAAATCGATCTTTGAGATATCCCGGGCAAACGCGATAGCTGAACCGTTCTCCCAAGAGATCTTGCAGGGCTGTCGTAGGGCGAACCTCGGGATTCGCCGTCTCTGCGGCAGGATCGGCATCGCCACTTCACCATAGTGATTGACGTAGGCCCGCGATCCGGAAATCGCGTCCTTTAGAAACTTGCCGAGCACGAACGCATTTTCTGTGTAGGCGCCAGCAAGTCTCCAGCGTGTCTGAGGCTCAAGCTCAAGGGCAATATCGCGGCAATCCTCGGCGAGTTTTCGCCAGACCGCCGCGATCTGTTCCAGCTTTGCATAGGGTATCTTCGGAGCGGTTAATACGCCGGCGCTGCGGATCAACGGCAGCGCCAACGCCTTGGCATCGATGAGATCGAGATGGATGCGCCGCACTGCGCTCGCCAATTCCGTCGGAAGTTCGAACGCCTGAGAAGATCGCAACCACGCTTTCACGACGGGCGATTCGACGGGCACGAGATTGCTGCATGCTCGAAGCATCCAGCTCCGTCGCGAGGCGAGGCTCGCGTTCATGCAGCAAGAGATTGCGCCGACTTGCAGCGCCGTCCAATGAAACTCGCAGACGAGCGCCTCAAAAAGCGCATTCCCCATCAACGGTTCGCTGGAAGAAATTGGCGCGCGCCACGTTTTCGCTGGCTCTGAAAATTTTCGCAACGCGCCAATCATGAGCAATCCTTCAACGTCGCGCCGTTGGCGCTGTATTCGCGTTAGTCAAAACGGCTTGGAGAAGAACTCGCGCACCCTCTCGGCCGGCACCGCAGGAGAAAACAGGAAGCCCTGAGCCTCGACGCAACCCTCGGCGCGAAGCAGATCCAACTGCTGCTCAGTTTCCACGCCTTCTGCAACGCTCGTCATGGCGAGGTTGTAACCAAGCTGAATGATCGAGCGGCGGAGCGTCGAAGAGCGTTTTTGATTTGAGATGTTCGACACAAATGAGCGGTCGATTTTCACTTTATCGAATGGGAAACTTTGCAGATAGCTCAAAGACGAAAAACCCGTGCCGAAATCGTCGATAGCGAACCGGACTCCGAGCTTCTTGAGACTGTTGAGTGTTAGGGCCGCGGCTTCCCGATCTTTCATCAAAAACGTTTCGGTAATTTCGAGAACCAGACGAGAAAGCGGCAGCCCTTTCGAGAAACTGACGACCTTGTCGACAAGGTTCGTTCCGTCGAACTGGGCGGCGGAGATGTTGACCGCGATCCATATGTCATCGGGCCAATGCCGCGCTTCCGCGCAGGCTGCTTTCAATACCCAGTCGCCGATTTGCCCGATCAGTCCGCACTCTTCCGCGACTGAAATAAATTCCGATGCCGGAATTAATTCGTTATTGGGCTGAGACCAGCGGATCAAAGCTTCGCAACCTACGATCCGGCGAGTCTTGATGTTCACGATGGGCTGATAGTGAAGCTCGAACCTGTTGTTCGCGATGGCATCGCGCAACCCGTCCGAAATCTGAAGCTGACGACTGGGCTCTTCGAGCGTCGGCGACACATGGGAACCAAGCGCGGAGCGAAAATCTGATTTCATTGCTCGATCGCCCATGCGTTCGACGAGACCGGTGTAGGTCAGGACGAAGCCACCACTCGGCAACGAGATGCGCTGGATCTCAAGATGAGTTCCATCGGGCCGACGCGTCTGGAGCGCCAAGCCGCCGCTGCAATTCGCGATCTGACCGCACGCTCGGGCACTATCTTCGGTATCTCCCGGACCATATTCGACGCGATTCGCGTTGAGGCGATAAAGCTGTTCGAGAGTAGGCGGACCGTCTTCGAACAGGTCGTCGGGATAGCCGAATAGCTCTTTTAGCTTATCGTTGCACAAGATGAGACGGTGAGATTTGTCAAACGCCGCGATCGCAC
>JAICLG010000195.1 GCA_025927515.1 Hyphomicrobium sp. | reverse complement strand
GGAATGCGAGATTCCCCGACCGGCTACTCATGAATTCCTCTGCCTGACGGGGTGGGGTTAGGGGGGGGGTGAAGAGCCAGGCGGAATCCTTCGGCATCAATATCGTGCTGCAGCGTCCGTCATTCTCAGAACAATTGTGCCAAGGTCAGCCCCCGGCCCTTCCCGCGAGAGGGAGGGAGAAATGCGCGTATCCGCGAATGGATTGCCATCCGTCCGCGTTCTGAATGATGATCCTCCTCGAATGCCGCGTCGTTTGCGGCCATCGCTGGGGCGCCATTGCAATGACAGCCGAACAATCAATTGTCGTTACCGGCGCGAGCGGCCTGATCGCCAAGCACATCATCGGCGCATTTCTGAAACGCGGACACACCGTGCGAGGCACCTTGCGCCGGATGGACAAGGCCGAGGATGTCCGCCGTGCCGTCACGCGCCTCGGACGCGATCCTGCTGAACTTTCCTTCGTCGTCGCCGATCTCGAGGAGGACGCGGGCTGGGATGAAGCCGTCGCCGGCGCAAACGTCGTCGTGCATACGGCCTCGCCGTTTCCGATCGCTCAGCCCACCGATCCCGACCAGGTGATCAGGCCGGCGCGCGACGGCACGCTGCGCGTTCTGCGAGCCGCGGCACGGGCCAACGTCAAACGCGTCGTGCTCACGTCCTCATCCGTCGCCATCTTCTACGGCAGCGGGCTCCCTATAGGTCACGTCTATTCCGAAGCGGACTTCACCGACGAAACGCGCTCCGATCTGACGCCGTACATCAAATCGAAAACGATCGCGGAGAAGGTCGCATGGCAGTTCATCAAAGCGACGCCAGGTGCTCCGGAACTCGCCGTCATCAATCCGGCGTTCGTGCAAGGACCCGCACTCGACGGCGATCTCTCGACGTCACACGAGCTTTACCGGCTGATGGCGCGCGGCGTTTATCCGGCCGCGCCACGCATCCGCTTCCCCGTCGCCGACGTTCGCGATGTCGCCGAAGTCCATGCCGAAGCCGCCTTCAATTCAAAAGCTGCGGGCAGGCGCTATCTGGTCGGGGAGGGGCAGCTTCGGCTTTACGAACTCGGCCGCATCCTGGAGCGCGAGCTTCCCGATCTTCGATCGAAGGTGCCGAAGTTCGAACTCCCGGACGTTGCCGTGCGGACGCTCGCGCTGTTCGACAAGCGCCTGCGGACGATCCTGCCGGAGCTTGGCGAGCAGAAAGATTACACAAATGCAAGAATTCGGACCGAATTGGGCGTGACTCTCAGGAGCGCCGACGAGGCTGCGAAAGCCGCCGTCCGATCATTACGAGACCTTAGGTTGATCTGACCCGCTTCCACAACATATCTCTGTCGGAACGATTCATCCCCGTCGCCCGCTGGCCGGACGGCGACCTTAGCCGCGCGCATTGCAGGGCACATCAATGACAATGAAATCCTGGATCCTGGTTTTGGCGACCGCCGCCGCAAGCATCGCGACTCCCGCTTTTGCGCAGGAGAAGGTCCCACCGCCATCCCGGCAAGCCATTCAGTATTCCTACGCTCCGATCGTGCGTAAGGTAGCGCCCGCCGTCGTCAACGTTTACGTGCGCACCCACGTACAGACTTTTGCCTCGCCTTTCGGAAACGATCCCTGGTTTCGCCGCTTCTTCGGCGATGCGTTCGGGCAGCCGTCAGAACGTGTGCTGAGTTCGCTCGGCTCCGGCGTCATCATCAATCCGGAAGGTCTGATCGTCACGAACAACCACGTCGTCAAAGGCCGTGGCGAAACTGAGATCAGGGTCGCCCTCTCAGATCGGCGCGAGTACGACGCGAAGGTCATCATGAAAGACGAGAAAGCGGATATCGCCGTCCTCAAGATCCAGGGCGGCGATGGCCACTTTCCCTATCTCCAGTTCGACGATTCCGACAGGCTCGAAGTTGGAGACCTCGTGCTTGCGATCGGCAATCCATTCGGCGTCGGCCAGACCGTGACGAGCGGCATCGTCTCGGCGTTGTCGCGTTCGGAAATGGCGGAATCTGACAGCCAGGTCTTCATTCAGACGGACGCCGCGATCAACCCGGGCAACTCGGGCGGCGCGCTCGTCGATATGTCGGGCCGGCTCGTCGGCATCAACACCATGATCTATTCGCAATCCGGCGGCTCCGTCGGCATCGGATTCGCGATTCCCTCGAACCTCGTGCGTCTCTACGCCGAAAGCGCCGAGCATGGCCGCAAGGTCGAGCGTCCCTGGATCGGCGCCAAGCTTGAGGCCATGTCGCATGACATCGCCGAAGGCCTTGGCCTCAATCGCGTCTCCGGCGCCGTCGTGACGCGGCTCTACAACAATGGGCCAGCCGCCGATGCCGGAATTCGGGAAGGGGACGTCATCACGCACGTCGACGGCGTTGAAGTCGCGGATGCGCGCGCTGTCTATTACCGGTTGGCGACGAAGGGCATCGGCCAGACCGCGCACCTGACGATTATCCGAAAAAATCAGCCGATAGAGATCGCGCTGCCCCTCGTCGCGGCGCCGAAGCCCGGGAAGGACGACGCCCGAAATCTTTCAGGCAACAATCCGCTTGCCGGAGCACGGGTGTCCAACATACTTCCGTCCGTCGCCGATGAATTGGGGATCGACGAGACGCAAGGCGTCGTTATCACCTCGGTGCGCAACGGTTCCGTCGCGCAGAGTCTTGGCTTCCAGCCCGGCGATATCATCGTTTCGATCTCCGGCAAGAAGATCAATAACGTTATCGAGGCGGAGCGCGCCGTCGAGCAGCGGCAAACGACGTGGCAGGTCGCAGTCAAACGCGGCAACCGGGTGCTGCAGCTTCAAGTGCCAGGATAAGGCCAAAGCATTCGCGAAAAAACGTCATCCCGGCGAAGGCCGGGATCTGTCCAAGCTCGCGGTTAGGGCTCGACCTGATGTTTGGGTGGATCCCCGCCTGCGCGGGGATGACGGTGTTTGATTCATGGCAGCCGGAAACGAAAACGACCGGGCAGCGCTAAATCCTCAGCGCCAATTGATATGCTGCAAAGCATAGGATGATCGAGAGAAATATACGCAGCAGCCAGTCCGGCAGCTTGCCGGTCAGCCGCGATCCTATTGCGATGCCCGGGATCGATCCGATCAGCAGCAGTCCCAGGAGGGCGAAGCTCGTATTGCCGATCGACATGTGACCAAGCCCCGAGATCAACGTCAATGGCACGGCATGGACGACGTCGGTTCCGATCAAGCGACGCGTCCTCAATGTCGGATAGAGAAGCGTCAGGATAACGACGCCGATCGCGCCCGCTCCGACAGAGGTCAGCGTCACGATCGAGCCGAGACCGAGGCCCAGCAATAGCGTTGGAAGACGGCGCACCGGCACATCCGCAGGCTCGACAACCTGGGCACCACGGCGCGTAATCAGCGGGTAGAGCAGAATGGCAAGCGAGCTCAGCAGCAGCGCCACGACAAGCGCTTCTTTGATGAACGCCGACAAACGCGCCGTATCGGGATCGAGCAGATGCAACAGCAGCAGCATCGAAAGCGAACCCGGAACGCTGCCCATCGCAAGCCCGGCGACGAGCCGCCAGTTGACGTTACCGAAATTGTGGTGAGGCCAGACGGCCGACGCCTTGGTGATCGAAGCAAAAAGAAGATCGGTGCCGACGGCGAGCGTTGGCGACACACCAATCTTGGCGATCAGGAATGGCGTCATCAGTGAGCCCGCGCCGACGCCGGTCAAGCCGACCAGGAATCCAACAACGAAGCCGCCCGAAACGACCATCGGCCAAAGAGTTTGCAGATCGATGTCGGGCATCACTGTCCGTGAGTAAGCAAGGCGTTGACGTACGTGAGAATGGCGGGATCTGCAATTGCAGAATTCCCGCTACTTTATTTGCACTGCGTCTCGCTGAGATGTCGATATGGTTCTCGCCGCGGAAACTCAGAGACCCGGATCCATGCCGTCGTCGATCGGAGGCGGAGGCTCGATCGCAACAGATACGCCCGCGGCGCGCAGGATGATGGCGACTTCGTTGGCGCGGCGCATGAATTCCTCGCGATCCTTCGAACTCATCGACAGATCGCGGTTGAGTCCATTGCCGAGCATATCGCGCCTGAGAACGAAGTGACCTTCGGACGGGGCCTCGGCCTTCGCATCGATAGCCGTCGCAATGCCGCCCGCGATTGTTGCGCCCGAAACAGAATCGACGAGCAGCAGCGTTCCCGTCTCCGGCGTTTCCGTGAAGACGTCTATCGCAGCAGCACGGCCGAGCGAGATTTTCGCTATCGCAATATCGTTGGCAGCGCAGGCGTGCGCCGGCCGCGAGGCCATCGTTTCGAGATCGAGCAGGGCCTTGATCTCGATATTGGAGATCGGAATGAGGTCGGTCGAGGTGCGGAGCAGATAGCCCGCCGTCGGGCTGAACGCGTTTTCCGACAGCCAGACGAACCGGGCTTCGACCGTTTGTGCCGCGACGGGCCGCATCTCCAGTTTCGAAAGCACCGCGCCGCGCGAAACGTCGATATCCACGTCGAGCTGCAGCGCAACGGCGTCCCCGGCCGAAGCGCTCGTCAGATCGCGATCGAACGTCGCGATGCGAACAATTTTCCCGGTGGCATTGCTGAGTACATCGGTGACGGCATCGCCGACTTGGATGGAGCCCGACGTCACGGTGCCTGCAAGACCGCGGAAATCCTTGCCGTCGCGCAGAACCATCTGCACCGGGAAGCGGAACACGGAGCCGGCCTCGCTGGCGCGGCTCGGAACCTTGGCGAGATGCTCGATCAGCGTCGGACCGCTGTACCAGCCCATATTCGTCGATAGCGATGAGACGTTATCGCCGAACACGGCCGAAAGCGGGATAGCCGTCGAATCCCAAAAGTTGAATTTCCAGCAAAGCGTCCTGAAATCGGCTTCGATCTTGCGGAAGACGTCCTCCGACCAGTCGACGAGATCCATCTTATTGACGGCGAGCACGACGTGCTTGACGCCGACGAGATCGAGGATCGCGGCATGGCGCTTCGTTTGCTTCTTGACGCCCGAGCGCGCGTCGACGAGCACGATGGCGACATCGGCGTGGGACGCACCCGACGCCATGTTGCGCGTGTACTGCTCATGTCCCGGCGAGTCGATGATCACGAAGCGGCGCGTATCGGTTTCGAAATACTTCCACGCGATGTCGATCGTGATGCCTTGCTCGCGTTCGGCAACGAGGCCGTCGAGCAGCATCGAGAAATCCGGCATATCCGTTCCGGCAGCCTTGCGGCCTGAGCGGCGGACGTTTTCGCGCTGATCCTCGTAGAGATCGGATGCGTCCCACAGCATGCGCCCGATGAGCGTGGACTTGCCGTCGTCTACCGAACCGCAGGTCAAGAGGTGCGTGATGCCTCCGAGTTCGCGCACGAGGTTCGGCACGTCTTGCAGGCGGGCAGGCGTCGCCAGTGTCGGCTTGGTTTTCAGTGCATGGACGCTCATTAGAAGTAGCCTTCCTGCTTTTTCTTTTCCATGGCGCCGGCCTGGTCGTGATCGATCAGGCGGCCTTGGCGTTCGGAGGTTTGTGCATTGATGGTCTCAGCGACGACGGCTTCGATCGTGTCGGCATCGGACTCGACTGCGGCGGTCAGCGGATAGCAGCCAAGGGTGCGGAAGCGGATCTTGCGCATCTCGACTTTTTCGCCGTCCCGCGGCTGCAGGCGAGCGTCGTCCTGCATGATGATTTGTCCGTTGCGGATAATGGTCGGTCGTTCGGCTGCGAAGTAGAG
>JAICLG010000283.1 GCA_025927515.1 Hyphomicrobium sp. | reverse complement strand
ACCTGCCGCTCACCCCCAATCTCTTCAACGGTCTCGAGACTGTCCGTCGATCAACGAGGCGAGGTCGGCGCAGTATGCGGGCGGGGCGGAGGCCGGGGATAAGTTTTTCTGCTGGAACTTCCGTCCGGGAAAGGCCCTTCCTGCAACGGGTGCCGCTGCTATGAGCCTGCGGCATTTCGCAATTGCGAAATTGCATTGCCCGCCGCCTGGACAGCGACCAAGTAATCTAGTGTATGCACATGCTTAGGAGCTGCACAGTAGAGGTGCAGTGCAGCAATTCTAGTCACGGATAGAGCAGATGGATGCCGTCGCCGAACGGGCGAACCTCCTTTCGAACGCGACCTCGAACATCCTGCCATTGAACCAGGCTCGGCTGGTGATTTTCGCGCTGGCCGTGGGCGGCTTCGCGATCGGGACGACCGAGTTCTCGGCCATGAGCCTCCTGCCGTACTTCGCGCGCGATCTTGGCGTCGACGAGCCGATGGCGGGCCATGTCATCAGCGCCTATGCGATTGGCGTGGTGGTCGGTGCGCCGGCCTTGGCTCTGCTCGGCGCCAGGTGGCCGCGGCGCAAGCTCCTGATCTGGCTGATGGGCATGTTCGCCCTCGCAAACGCATGTAGCGCCTTGGCGCCCACCTATGGCTGGCTGGTCGGCTTTCGGTTTCTCAGCGGCATACCGCATGGCGCTTACTTCGGTGTCGCAATGCTCGTTGCCGCGTCCGTCGTGCCGCCTCAGCGGCGGGCGCAGGCGGTCGGACGCGTGCTCATCGGACTTACGATTGCAACCATTGTCGGCGTGCCGCTTGCGACGTGGATGGGGCAGGCGCTCGGCTGGCGTAGTGGTTTCGCGGTGGTGGCTATCCTCGCGATTTTGACCGTCGCGCTGCTGGCGAGGTTCGTGCCGGATGTTGCGCCCGATCCCGATGCCAGTCCGTTACGCGAGCTTGGAGCGTTGAAGCGGCGCCAGGTCTGGCTGACGCTTGCAACAGGCGCCATCGGTTTCGGCGGGATGTTCGCCGTCTATGCGTATCTGGCGACGACGTTGACGGCCGTCACGCACATGTCATCACATGCGGTGCCGATCGTGTTCTGCATCTTCGGTGCGGGAATGACGGTCGGCACGTTCGTGACAGGATGGCTCGCCGATCGCGCCGTGATGCCGACTGCCGGCGGCCTGCTGCTTTGGAGCGCGGCGTCGCTGGCGCTCTTTCCGTTCGCGGCCGGAAACGTCTACGCCATATCGGCTGTCGTGTTCTTGATCGGCTGCGGCGGCGGGCTCGGCACGGCGCTGCAGACGCGGCTGATGGATGTGGCCGAAGATTCGCAGACGCTTGCGGCGGCGCTCAATCACAGCGCTTTCAATACGGCGAATGCCATCGGTCCGCTGCTCGGAGGATTGGCGATCGCGCACGGATACGGCTGGGAATCGACGGGCTGGGTCGGCACGGCGCTCGCGCTTTGCGGATTTGCGATTTGGGCGGTGTCTCTGTTTGACGAGTCGCGGACATCACGGCGCGCTATGGCGGCGCGCCGAAACGCTCCAGCTCACTGCGGGCAATAGCTTCCCAGATCGTGGCCGCCGATATCAGGGCGACTTCGGGTCGGGGGCGGCGGTTCCGGAATTCGACGGGTCGACGGCGGGCCCGGCGGCGTTGGTGATCTCGGGGAGCTTCGCGGCGAGACCCGCGAGAATCGTGTCGATCGGAATGCCGAGCGACTTGGCCATCTGCTGCACGTGCTCGTCGCCGAGCGCGCTGCGGATCTGATCGACGCTGATCGGCAGGTTGGCTTTGTTCTGATCGATCCACGAGGCGACCTGGGATTCGAAGCCGGCATCCTTCAACTTTGCGAGGATCGCCTGTACGCCCTCGGTGCCGAGCACGTTTTTCATGATCTCCGGCAATGCGGCCTGCTCTGCTTGTCCGGCGGCGTTGCCAAACGCGTTCTTGAGAACATCGGTCAACGACATGGTGTTACCCTTTTTTAAGAGTGCGGAGTTGATTTAAAGATCAGTTCCGTGGCTGGCGAAAATGCTTGGCCAATCCCGCAGGGCGATGAAATGGCGGGGATAAGGCCCATGGGTTTTCAATGGGCAAGACGTTCCTATGATACCGTCGTGCGGTCGCTGCGTAAATGCTGCTCAACGGGTCGTCGTTTCTGTTCAGGTCATACGTTTTGTTGCGCGGTGTGCACTCCCGAAATTTAAGAATATCGCGGTGCCACATGATCATCAAAGTTCAAAGCTAACTGGCGCGGCATGATTGAGCATTTCGTAATTCCCGTCACAAAAGTGCGCTTTGCGCATCTGTGTTTGGCGAGCCTCATGGCGTTTGTTGTTCTGGCCCCTGTCGCAGAGGCGGACGAGTGTCTGGACACGACCACCAGCACGGCCACGCCGGATTTCGTGCCATGCACCATGAACTTGCCGGAGATTAACCTCGACGCCGTGCTGGCGGAGCAGACCAAGTCGCAAGGCTCGAAAGCAACAGATGGAACGCCGTGGATCGCGCAGAGCGACAAGGCTATCCCGCTGGTCGTTAATCCGTCGGATACGGGCGTTTCCATGCGCACCAGCCTCGACGATCTGCGGAGCTATAATACGCGCAGCTACACGCTCGATGCGGATGCGACCGGCCAGGTCGCGCTCCCCAAGACGGCAACTCCGAAGCTGCCGGTTGACGTTTGGACGAACCTTGACCTCGACGGCTATGGCGGCGAGCACGATCAGGCGACGCGGGCCGGTTTCGGCGCCGACTATAAATTATCGCCGATGGCCAAGGTCGGCGTTTCCGTCGAGCGCGACAGTGCGCGTGCGGAAAACGCCGCTGCGCAAGACGATTCCAAGGCTTCGGCTTATGTGACGCTGCAGGCAACGCCGCTCTTAAGCCTCGATGCCAGAACGCAATGGCAGTCCGGCAACGCGGAATTTGCAGCGGCCAATGGCGCGGCTGAAAAAAGTTCGATCGTGATTGCGCCGACGATCAAACATTCGTTCTCGGTCGGCGACGGCAAGACGCTTTCGCCGTTCGTTACCTACCAGCACGAGTTCGATATTTCGGAGACGGGACGAGAACTCGATGCGTCGGCGTATCCGGAACGCTCGGCGGGAGCGGGGATCACCTACACGAACCCCGACGCTTACACGCTGAGTGTGACGACCGATGTCGGCGGTCTTGGCCAAACCGATACGGACCGGAATGTCAGCAGCAAGTTTCAGCTGAGCGTTCCCATCAACTGAAACAGGCGCCGCGACTAGAGCGGCGCTTTGAAAACAAAAAATGCGCCACCTGCAATCAGCGCGAATCCGACCGCGTGATTGATGGTGAGCGGTTCTTTCAAATAGAAAATCGAGAAGAGTACGAAAACGGTGAGGGTGATCACCTCCTGCATCGTTTTCAATTCTGCCGTATTGTAGACGGTGCTGCCAAAGCGGTTGGCCGGAACCGCGAGGCAGTATTCAAAAAAGGCAATTCCCCAGCTCACCAGAATAACGAGCCATAGGGGGCGGTCGGTGAATTTCAAATGGCCGTACCAAGCGGTCGTCATGAAGACGTTCGACATCGTCAGAAGGACGATGGGTAGAATTTTTGGCGGGATCATGCGCGGGCTTTCCGATGAGGCGGGCGTTGCGCGGTCCGCAAAACGCGCGGGGCCGCTCCAGGTTCCGCAACCGCACGGTCGCAATTGCGAGAGCGCAAAAGCCGGTTCCTTTGACAACTCTATATCTCAGCTCGACACCGTCGCCACAAACAATGTGAGGGAAACAACGGCTGATATTGGCGTTGATATTTCCGGAGCCGGCAAAACCCGAATGGAGTTGGAAGCTGCCGGACGGAGAGCATCACATGATCGAGATTGCTGCGGCTGCCTGCATGATTTCCGCTCCCAGCCATTGCCGAGATGTCAGCCTGGT
>JAICLG010000017.1 GCA_025927515.1 Hyphomicrobium sp. | reverse complement strand
GCGGCCGCCCGGTATTACCGGCATAAAGGCGTTGGTGTCGTTGATAGCGGTCGTAGGCCTACTTTCGAGCGATTATGAGCACGAAATGGACGGAGACACATCGATCCCAGCAAACTTCAATGGGAATGCGAGAGCGCTGTTCGGGAAAGAACAGCTTGAATACCGTGATGTAGCGGAATCGAGGCTATCATTCCATCTGAACTGATCGGCTCGGCTAAATCCGAACGGCATTGCCCCGCGGCGCAAGAAGAAGGTCACTTTTCGTCAAACAGAAAACGGCCCTTCCAGTAAAACCGCGCAAATGTTTTTTGTTGAAAACGTACTCAAATCTGGATGCGCACATCTTCACTTTGGGTTGCCGGTTGTCTGCTCTTGATGTGCCGACGTGATTACGACCAAAGTCGAATTCAGGGTATCTTGTCATTGGGGGCTGACTGGCGTGAGATAAATGCGCAAGATGCGGCTGGTCCGGCGAGTTCTCCTCTGGAGGTGCGGAAGGCGCCCTCGTCGTCCTGGAGGTGAAGTTTGGCCGTACCGGCACGTATTCTGATCGTTGACGATCACCCGCTCTTCGTCGAAGCCCTGCAGCGAGCCATTCTCAGCGCGTTCCCCGGGACCGAAACACGCGACGCCATCTCGATCGAGGCGGCGAAGAAGGCGCTCGAAAGCAAAGAACCGTTCGACATTGTTTTGCTCGATCTTGCGCTGCCCGGGACGCGCGGCTTCGAGGGGCTGCTTGAACTTCGAAAGCTGCATCCGAGCCTTCCCATCATCGTCGTCTCGGCGCTCGAGGATCCGCGCATTGTGCAGGACGTCATGCGTTACGGTGCGGCCGGTTTCGTATCGAAATCCGCCAACCGGGCCGAGATCGCGACGGCGCTGAAGGACGTTATGGACGGCTCTCTGACGCTCCCGAAGGGTTATAAGCCGCCGGAAGTCCCACCAGCTTCGGAAGCGCGCAGCGATCTTGTGCAGCGATTGAAAATGCTGACGCCGAAACAGTTGCGCGTTTTGCACATGCTGCGTCAGGGTTTGCTCAATAAGCAGATCGCCCACGAACTGCAGATCGAGGAAACGACAGTCAAGGCCCACGTTTCGGAAATTCTGCGTAAGCTCAACGTATCGTCGCGCACGCAGGCCGTCATCGAGGCGCAGAAGATCGACTTCGAATCCGTCCTCGGTGAGACGGACGACAGGGTTTGAAACCTCACGCCAACAGGTGCTGCATGAGGGCGCGCAACTCTGCAGGCCGCACGGGCTTGTACAGCAGTTCGCAATTGGACTTGCATGCAGCCTTCGCCGTTGCATGATCGCGGTCGGCGGTAATCAGGATCGCCGGTACGTTGCGCCCGAGCCCCTGGCGAATGCGCGCGACGGCATCGATGCCCACAACGCTGCCATCGAGATGGTAATCGGCCAGAATGATCGCCGGAGTGAACGCCGGATCGGAAAGGATCTCATTGACGTCGTCGAGGTCCCGCGCCAAGCGGACGTCGGCGCCCCACCGCGAGAGCAGCGTCTGCATGGCGCCGAGCACGCTCAGATCATTGTCAATGACGATCAGCGGCCGCGCGACGAGATAGCCCTCGTTTGAGCACATCATGGTGGCGGCCGGTTCCGATTTCGATGCAGCCGGCGCATAAGGCGCGGTAATCCGGAAACGTGAACCGTGACCGACGCGGGAATCGAGGCCTAGCTCGTGATCGAGCGAGTCGGCCATACGCCGAACGATAGCGAGGCCGAGTCCGAAGCCCGCGCCACCTGAACGCTCCGACGCCGCGCCGCGCTGGAACTCCTCGAAGATCTGATCCCGTTCCTGCGGCGCGATGCCGGGACCGGTATCCCAGACCTCGATTGCGACGCTCGGTCCTCGGCGTCGCGCCGTCAGCAATACGCCCCCCGCCTCCGTATAATGAGCGGCGTTGGCGAGCAGATTTTGCACGATACGACGCAGCATCAACGGGTCCGAGCGAACGCCGAGCGACGTCGGTCGCCAGCGGAAATCAAGACGCTTACGGCGCGTGACGGGTTCGATATTGCACGCCAGTTGCTCGAAGATCGCGCCAAGCGCCACGGTCTGAACGTTTGGTACGAAAACGCCCGCTTCGAGCTTTGAAATGTCCAGGATACTCGTCAGGAGTTCTTCGATCGTAACGAGGGCGCTTGAAATAATATGCGTCAGCTGCCGCTGATCGGGTTCCGTTTGCACGTCGACCAGTTCCGACAGCGTCAGGCGCGCGGCATGGAGCGGCTGCAGAAGATCGTGGCCGACCGCGGTGAAGAAGCGCGTCTTGTAAGCGTTGGACCGTTCCGCCGCATCACGGGCTTCGCTGAGTTCGACGTTGGCTTGCGCGAGCTTTGTCAAAGCATTATTCAGCTCTTCCGTTCTGATCCGGATCTGCGCTTCCTGGTTGATCGCCGTTTGAAACAGCGAAAATGCGTTCGCCTGCTGATCCATCGATCGTTCGACGCGCTTCATCAGCGCCTCGTTGATCTTGCGCAACTTATCGACAGCCCGTCCGAGATCGGAGGGCGACTGCGCAGAACGATCCGGGGGCAGGCTGTTGGTCATGGTTCCTTAGGACTGTCCATGCTCGTTGCGAACGCGATGCCCGTGAGCGTCTGGTTGAGATGCATGGCGTTGAATTGCTCGCCGTAGGTATGAAATCCGGCAACGCCGAAGCGCTTGTATATTTCCTCGACTTTATGGCGTACCTGCCGGCTCTCAGCATCGAGCCGACGCAAAATGCAATCAAATCCCAATACAAAATCAGTGCCGCCGAGAGAGGCGTCGATGCCTTCGAGCGTCTCGAGCGTCGTGCGCAGCATATCACGCGGACGAGCGACAGTGAAAACCAGACCTTCGTCGATGGCACAAAAGAATGAGAGGCTGCCGTCCGCATTCACGCTGCGGATACAGCGACAGTAATAATTGCCGCCGATTTTCACGACCAAGGGATAAGACGCGAAGCTGTAAGGCCCGAGGTCTTCGAGGTTGAGTCCGATAGCGGACGCGTATTCGCTCGCGGCCGGCTCCGCGTTGAGTTCATAAACGATACGGTTTTCGGTGTCGGCTGCGGTGACGACAAGCTTGACCTCGGTCGGTTCGAAGTTTTGCGTCTTGAAGATGCGGACCGGAAGCGCCGTCTCGATGACAAAAAGAATGGCGCCTCGGTGGATCAGCCGGCCGCGATGGATCAGCACCGTGTCCTGGAAGGCAAGGCCGTCGCCTGCCGACCCGCCGATAAGCTCGATCCCGTCGAGCGACAGGTTGATGGCTGCGGTCAACGCTTCTTCGGCGTTGGAGAGCCCGTCGACCAGGATGAGCGCGAAAATATGCTCCTTCGCCGCCCGGCTCACGCCGCCGATCATCTGAATGCGCAGTCTGCGTGCGATCTCGGACGCGCGCTCGACGCCGTTCTTGTCGATTTCGGGGATCACCTCGCTCATCAGGCGAAAGCCGGTTTCCGGAAACGCGATGAAAACGATGCCGCCCTGCATGATGCCAAGCGGCCCAATCTCGCCGGACGTACTGCAGCCCGAAACATGCGTTTCGGGGAAATTGTGTTTCAAGGCGTCAAGCAGGACTTCCGGATCGTGCTCCGTCGAGAAAAATACGAGGACGTGCTGAAGGATATCGCCGGCAAATGCCGCGCGTGCCGCGGCGACGGCGTCGCGCGTCCCGAGGGAACTCGCGACAACGCGAATACCGCAAGCCGCGCGACTGGATCTGGTTGTCATTCTGAACTCGATTTGTTTGGCCGCTCCTGGACGGCATTCTGCCGGCAAATCGTGCCATAGGGCCTGAGCAGCGGCAATGCCGGGTCACGGACTTTGTGCCGAGACACAGGCACGTCATTGAGCGTCGATCAGCCCCGAGTCTATCAGCCGCCGGTGAAAGGCCAGAATTTTCTTGTGTATCGGGCAAGTGTAATAGCGCCCCTGGCACAGATTTAGAATGTTCAGGCGAGCCTGATACGCCTCGGGCAGAGGCAGCTTGGCTTCCTTAAGCAGAATGGCGGCGAGGTAAGGAACTTCTACGATATCCTCGTCGGGCAGCGGCGGCGGCTCATAATTAACCCCGTTGATCGAATAATACGTCAGGAGACCCGGGCTCTCCGGCGTCAATTGAATATCTTCAGCCGCGTAGCTCTTATCGAAGCCCAAGAGCGTCCGCGTCGCGATCGGTTGATGATCTCCGTATTGGACGATCAGGAAACGCTCGTTCGGGAAGCGTTTTGCAAGCGACGTGCGGAATGCATCATAGTCCCGATGCGCCAAGCCCAGGCGGCGCAGATATTCGCTCATTTCCGGATCGGTGCCGGGGCCGCCTCCAGGCACGTCGACGTTCGGCTCATATTTCGTCGTATAGGGCAGATGCGTCGCCGACGTGACGACGAATGTGAACAGCGGGCTGTCCGACTGAGCAAGATGGCGCCCGATATTGTCGTGGACGTTGGCGTAATAAAAGCGATCGCGCTCGTTGAAGCGCCTGGCGCCCTGCGCGCGATAATCGAAAATATCCGACATGCCGATGGTCGCATAGAAGCGTCCGCTCCCGACGAAATCCTTCGGCACCGGATAAAAAAGGCTGTTGTGATAGCCGCAGCGTTCGAGCACCTGCGGTACGGCATCGTGGATCTTGCCCTCCATCAGCGACTGCACGAACGTGCGCATGCCGCCGAACGAATAGGTCGACATGCCTGTCAGCACTGAAAATTCGGTGAGCCACGACGCGCCGCCGTAGGTTTCGACGCGCAGCTTATGGAGGCGGCCATCAAATGACTTAAAAAAGGGATTGAGGGTGTCGTCGTAGTCAAGCCGCGGAAAGTACGACGGCGGTACGGCGCTTTCCTGATGGATCAGAATGATGTGCGGCGGCTTTTCGACAAGATCGCAGGCCGCTGGAACAGCAAATGGGGGTAGAGGTTGAGACTTCGCCGCATCCAGAAGCTGTCCGCGCCACAGCGTCGAGATCGTTTCGGACCACGAGGAATAAAAGGATGCCAGATACTGGTTATCCCAAAAGAAGAGCGTGTTTCGCCGTTCGCCTTTGGCGTAAGAGGCCCACGTCGCGGTCGCGACGCACAGAATAAAGAGGCTGCCGCTGAGCAATCGCGAAATCCGCGTTCCATCGATCTGCCACAAGAAAATTCCCGATCCGGCCGCCAACGCAGCCATGCCGAGGAGAGCCAGAAGCATCAACTTGTGGTCGACCCAGAGGAAGACCAGCGTCGACCATGAGGTCAGATAAAAAACGACGTCGTAGGCGTGCAGTACCATCTCGATGTAGTGCCGCTTGACGTCCGCCGCGATGACGATGGTCGTGACGAGGAGCGCGATCAAAACGATCGAAAAGAGGATACGCCGCGATGCGAACAGGAGCGCGAAGAACAGCGCCGCCGTAACCGAGCCCGCAAAGGCGATGGTCTCGAACCAGCCTTCATACCGCCAGTGATAGTAGGCGATACCGGATACGATAATTGTGGTTATGGCCCACGTCACCGCTGGCGATAAGGTGCCGCCAAGCTGCTGGCTTGGAGATAGCGACAGCGATGAAGCCCTCTGGCTTGCGACTTGTTCGGCTGCCATATCGCTGAAAACGCAAAAAATAAAAAATTGAAGCTCGTAGCCAACTGCTCAATCCCACAACTGGGACACGGCTTTCGCGATCGGTCAATGCCCTCATCGTGCTTTGCAATAAAAAACCCGGCCGATGACAGGCCGGGTTTTCAACGCGGGACGAAGAGAATGCGTTAGCAGTCGAGCGTCATCTCGCGTTCCCACTCAGTGAAGTGCGATGCATACGCATTCCAATTATCGGTTTTGAGCTTAATGTACGCGGCTGAAAAATCCTCGCCGAGCGCGCCCTTCAGTGCGGCGTCCTTATCGAAAGCACGGATAGCGTCGAGCAGGTTCAAAGGCAGACGCGGCGCATCCTTTACCGTGTGGCCGTGCTGATACATGTCGATGTCCAGGCGCTTGCCCGGCAGCGACTTCGATCGAATGCCGTCGAGACCCGCTGCGATAATGACGGCTTGGAGCAGATACGGATTTACGGCGCCGTCAGGTAGACGCAACTCGAACCGGCCTTTGCCCGGCACGCGTACCATGTGGGTGCGGTTGTTGCCGGTCCAGGTCACGGAATTCGGCGACCAGGTTGCGCCGGAGGTCGTTCGTGGCGCGTTGATGCGTTTATAGGAATTGACCGTCGGATTGGTGATCGCGGCGAGCGCTTCGGCGTGTTTCATGATGCCGCCGAGAAAATAATAACCCTGCTGCGACAGGCCCATTTCATCGGTCGGATCGAAGAACGCGTTCGTCTTTCCGTCCTTGTCCCAAACGGAAATGTGCGCGTGGCAGCCATTGCCGGTGAGCGTCGGAAAGGGCTTCGGCATGAACGTCGCGCGCAGCCCGTGCTTCTCGGCGATCGACCGCGCCATGAATTTGAAGAACGAGTGCCGGTCGGCGGTGAGGAGCGCGTCATCGAAGTTCCAGTTCATCTCGAACTGGCCGTTCGCATCCTCGTGGTCGTTCTGGTACGGCCCCCAGCCAAGATCGAGCATGTAATCGCAAATTTCCGCAATCACGTCATAACGGCGCATCAGCGCCTGCTGGTCATAGCAGGGCTTGGCCGCGTTATCGTTGCAGTCGGAAATCGCTGTGCCGTCGGGAGAGATAAGAAAGAATTCGCATTCGACGCCGGTCTTGACGTAAAGCCCGAGGTCTTCGGCCTGCTTGACGAGGTTTTTGAGAACGACGCGCGGTGCCTGCGGAACGTGCTTGTCCTCCATCACGCAGTCGGCCGCCACCCAGGCCACGTCCTTTTTCCATGGCAGCTGAACGATGGATTCGGCATCGGGCATGCCGAACAGATCAGGGTGCGCCGGCGTCATGTCGAGCCAGGTCGCAAAGCCTGCGAAACCGGCGCCGTCCCTTTGCATGTCGCTGATCGCAGCAGCCGGAACAAGCTTCGCGCGCTGCGCGCCGAAAAGATCGGTGTAGGAAATCATGAAGTATCGGACGCCGTGCTCTTTCGCGAATTGGGCGAGATCCTGACCCATGCTGTCAATCCTCAACGCTTGCAGTTCACTTTCAATTTGATTGTTCGATCGAAGGGCAAAAAAAGGGGCGGTCTAGAAGCCGCCCGTCGCACTCACCGACATCAGTATGCGTCCGCGTTATCGATGTTGAAATTATAGAGTTTGCGGGCCGACCCGTAGCGGCGAAACTCGTCGGGTTTGACGCCCGTGATGCCCGCTTCTGCCAGAAGCCTGACAAGCGCATCGCGATGTTCGTCGCGCATTTCCTTCTCTATGCAGTCGGAACCGAGGCTTTTCACCTTGCCACGCACGAAAAGTTTCGCCTCGTAGATCGAATCCCCGAGCGCATCTCCCGCGTCGCCAAGTACGATGAGATGACCCGATTGCGCCATGAAAGCCGACATGTGGCCGATGTTGCCGCGAACGACGATGTCGATGCCCTTCATCGAAATACCGCAACGCGAGGAAGCGTTGCCTTCGATCACGAGCAGTCCGCCGCGACCCGTGGCTCCCGCGTATTGGCTGGCGTCACCTTTGATGACGACTTTGCCTGACATCATGTTTTCGGCGACGCCCGGTCCCGCCGAGCCGTGCACGACAACCGATGCCTTTTTATTCATGCCCGCGCAGTAATATCCGACACTGCCCCGCACATCGACGTGGATCGGCGCATCGATACCGACAGCGACGGCATGGGCGCCGCGGGGATTGAGAATTTCCCACTGCGCCTCGTTGGCGCCGTCGGTCTGCCGGTGAAGGTCTTCGTTGAGATCGCGCAACGAGCTTTGGGCCAGATCGATTGTTCGCATTCTCCCCCCAAAAGCTTTCAACGCTGCCAAAAATAGACGGTCGCGGGCTCTGGCTCCCAGACTTTCGCAGTGTCGATGCCGGGCAGTCCTGCGAGTGCGCGATATTCGGAACCGAACGCGACGTAGTCGTCAGTTTCCGCCATCACGGCGGGCTTGCAGGCGATGGGATCGCGAACGACGCCGAAGCCCGTTTTCGTGCCGACGACGAACGTGAAGAAACCGTCGAGATCGTCGAGCCCTTTTTCGAGCGCCTCGCGGAGGTTCATGCCCTGCTGCATCCGCCAGCTGAGATACGAGGCGGCAACTTCGGTGTCGTTCTCGGTTTCGAAGGTCATGCCGTTGCGGATCAGCTCGCGGCGAAGTCCGTTGTGGTTCGAAAGCGAGCCGTTGTGCACGAGGCATTGATCGGCACCGGTCGAAAACGGATGCGCGCCAAGCGTCGTAACGGCGGATTCCGTCGCCATGCGTGTGTGCCCGATCGCGTGCGAGCCCGACATGTGCGCAAGGTCGAAGCGCCTCGCGACCTCGCTCGGATAGCCGACTTCCTTATAGATTTCGATGGCGTCGCCCGTCGCCATGATGCGGATGGAGGAATGGCTCTCGCGCAGCATTCGCTTCACTGCTTCGAGTTTGTCCGTCGGAACGGTCAGCACTGCATGCGTATCGTGCACGCTGAGCTTGGCGTCGGAATTTTTGGACGCCGTGAGCGAGGAATTAAGCGCGGCGAAGTCTGTCTTGGCGTTCGCCGACTGCAGCGTGATCTTCGATCTTCCCTTAGTCGCCGGGCCATAGACGGCGAAGCCGGCCGAGTCGGGTCCGCGCTCGCACATGGTCGACAGCATGCGTTCGAGCAGCCCGCCGAGCTGGTCTTCCATCTCCGAATTTTTCAGGAATAGTCCGACAATGCCGCACATGGATCGCCTCCCAGGCCTCCGCTAAACGACATTTTTCAGACTAAGCTTGCATGCGGGGATATGTCAATTGAGAAGAAAATTGGTTTCTCATTGAGAAAGGCAGGGAGCCAATCCGGTCTATCGGTTCTGATAGATGATGATCGACAGATAGGTCATCGGGGTCTGGATGAGACGCGCCGGACCGTGCGGTGCAGCACTGTCGAAAAGGATTGCATCTCCTGAACTTAGGACGTAGCTGCGGTCCGCGTGCGCGTACTCGACTTCGCCTGTCAGCATGAAAATGAACTCCACGCCCTCATGCTGGAAGCCCGTGTAGGGCACCGCGTCGTCAGTCAGCGTGATGAGGTAGGGCTCGACCACGACCTCTCCATCGAGCGAGTGCCCAAGAAGCTGGTATTGGTGGCCGACCTTGGTGCCCCGGCGGCGGATGACGACGCCGTCGCCCGACTTCACGTATGAGCAATCGCGGCGCTGCTCGAACGAGGCAAAGAGTATGGTCAACGGAACGTTCAGCGCCGCCGCCAGCATCTGCAAAGTGCTAAGTGACGGAGAGATCTGGCCGTTCTCGATTTTTGAAAGCATTCCCGGAGAAATCTGGGCTGCAACGGCAAGCTCCGCGACTGTCAGACCCGCATGCTTGCGATAATGGCGTACCTGATGACCGATCGCCTGTTCGAGCGTGTGTTCGGCCGCACCGGGCGCGTTCGAACCTGTCGCAAGGATTTCGGGCTCTTCGAGGGCAACCGTGCTTTTACGTGACTTTTCTGACATCAATGCCTTCCGCAGGGAACCGCGCCATTGAACATGGCTCGAAGGTCCGCGCAAGTTGGCACGTATCGGCAAAATATTCCACAGTGGCCTCAGCGGTCTGTCGGAATGCGATATATCGTCCGGAAATTCAGGCGAAGACCCCCCTTTTGGAGCAGGCATCCTCAAGCCAGTGACCAAAATCGACCGCATAGGTGCGTGCGCAGGCGAAATCGTAGCCCTGCCCATCGGCGTGCCGCCAGACCATCACGCCGAGATGGCTTGCATGGGTAATGGCCACATCGCCCGGTTTGAACGCCTTATCGTGCAGATCGATGCCCATGCTCAGCGAAAGAACGTCTGCCGCCGATGCTCCACGAACGCGGAAAATCACGCGGCTGTCGCTGACGTCGACCACCGAGGCGACCCCGTTAAGCGCCTTCGCGAGCGCAGCACTCGGGTCGGTGCCGGCTTCCTGCGGTCCGATGACGAGCCATTGTTCGGGCCCCGCCCAGGCGGCCATTTGGCCGGCCGCTTCGACCGTACGCGAAGTGTCGGGAAGCGTCAGGCCGAGCGTCGCGCTGACCCGGGCGTCGAGGTCCGCGCGCCGTCCGCGCCGCAACGCAACATGGGTCATGGCGACGTCGTCGCGTCTCGAAATCGTAAGCCCGCTGCGGTTGAGGGCTGCTTCTGTTGCAGGATTAGACACGGAGACGCGCTCCTTCGCTATCGTAGAAAGTGGGTGAAACGACCTCGACGAGCGTATCCTCGCCGCGCACCGGATCATAAGCGCGGATGATCTCGCCCATCCGTGTTTCCGCGCCCGACAGGAAGCCGAGCCCGACCCAATGCCCGAGCGACGGCGAGTAGGCGACGGACGTCATGTGTCCGAGAGCGTTGGCGGCAACCGGCTCAGTATTCCGGCCGACGAAATGGGCGCCTGATCGCAACCGAGCTGCCCGGTCAACCGGCCTGAATCCCGCGAGACGCGGTCTGTCGGGATTGGTGAGCCCCGGCCGCTCGGCAAGCACGCGACCGATATAATCCTTCTTCTTCGACGCCATTTTGCCAAGCCCGACATCGGCAGCGGTCGTGGTGCCATTGAGCTCTGGGCCGCCGACGTGACCCTTTTCGATGCGCATGACGCCAAGGGCTTCCGTTCCGTAGGGAATGACCCCAAGGTCTTGGCCCTTTTCCATCAGCGTCCGCATCAGGAGTTCGCCGTGCCGTGCGGGGACGGCGATTTCGTAGGCAAGTTCGCCCGAGAACGAGAGCCGGTACAAACGCGCCTTGATGCCGCCCAGGGCAGTCAGCTCGGCGACCGCCATGTACGGGAACGCCGCGTTCGAAACATCGAACGGCTTATCGACAATTCTCGCAATCAGGTCGCGCGCCCGCGGACCGGCCACGGCATACTGCGCCCACTGGTCTGTCGAGGGCACGATCTGGACGTCGAGATCCGGCCAGTGCCACTGTTTGCACAGCTCCATGTGCTGCACGACTTTGATGGCGTTGACGGTCGTCGTCGTCACGAAATAGCGATCTTCCGCGAAGCGCGCTGCAGTGCCGTCGTCCATCATGATGCCGTCTTCGCGCAGCATCGCCCCGTAACGCGCACGGCCAACGGCCAGCGTGCTCATCATGTTGATGTAGAGCCGATCCAGAAACTTGCCGGCGTCGGGTCCATGAACTTCGACCTTGCCGAGCGTCGAGACATCGCAGACGCCGACTCCGTTGCGCACGCCATTCACTTCGCGAATGACCGTCGTCTGCGCGTCGGTCTCGAAGGGCTTCGGAAAATAGAGCGCGCGCAGCCACAGTCCTGCTTCGACGAAGACGGCACCCTGCTCCTTCGCCCAGTTATGGGACGGCGTGAGCCGGGTCGGCTTGAAATGTTTGCCGCGATGCTCGCCAGCAAGCGCGCCGAGCGAAACCGGCGAGTAAGGCGGCCGGGCCGTCGTGATGCCCGTCGCCGGGATCGTCTTTCCCGTCAGCTGCGCGAGGATGGCAAGTCCATTGACGCTCGACGTCCGGCCCTGATCGGTTGCCATGCCGAGCGTCGTATAGCGTTTGAGATGTTCGACGGCGCTGAAGCCCTCGCGCTGGGCGAGCGCAACGTCGGCGGCCGTGACGTCGTTCTGAAGATCCACGAAGGCTTTGTGCTTTGCGCGATCGACGTGCCAGAAGGCCGAAATGCCGTTGGACTCCTCGTCGCTTGCCGGAATAGCGATCGGCTTAGCATCAAAACCGACATCAGCGGCCGCAGCGCTTCCAGCCCGCGCGCCCTCCGCGAGGCACGAGGCGAGAGAAAACGATCCGTTTGCGGCGCCCGCCGCCGTCATGCCTTTCGGCATCGCGCCGGGGACGAAGGCTGCAAGGTCATCCCGCCATTGCGGACGTCCGCCGAGATGCGTCGTCATCTGCATGTTCGGATTGAAGCCGCCCGAAACGATGATGAGATCGCACGATAGAGTATGTGTCGCGCCGGACGCGTCGATGATGCACGCGCCTTTGACGCGAGATCCGCCGATTGCATCGGAGACGACGCCGCCTGCGAAGATGCGGGCGCCGAGCGCTTCCGCGCGCGCCGTGATCGCGTCGGGCAACGCCGGACGTGCGTCGACCAGAGCCGCGACGGAAATCCCCGCATTGGCGAGATCGTTGATCGTCGCGGCGCCGTCATCGTTGCTTGAGAAGACGACGGCTGTACGGCCCGGCGCAACCCCGTAGCGGTTGATGTAGCTGCGCGCCGCACTCGCAAGCATCACGCCCGGCCGGTCGTTGTTGCCGAAAACGATCGGCCGTTCCGTAGCGCCCTGCGCGACGATCGTCCGCTTCGCAACGATGCGCCACAGGCGCTGGCGCGGCTGTCCCGGCGCAGGTTTCACCAGATGATCGGCCACACGCTCAACGGCGCCGTATGTGCCGCCGTCGTAGGCGCCAAAAATCGTCGTCCTCGGCAGCAGGCGGACATTGGAGAGGGAGGAAAGCTCTCCAATGGCCGCCTTTACCCATGCTGCCGAGTTTATGCCGTCGATGGTTCGATTTTCGGCGAGAAGCCTGCCACCGAAGGCGAAACTCTCATCGGCCAGAATGACCCGCGCACCGGAGCGCGCCGCAGAAATGGCCGCCATCAGACCGGCCGCACCGGAGCCGACGACGAGGACATCGCAAAACGCATTGGCTTTGTCGTAGCTGTCCGGATCTTCTTCCATCGCCGCCCGGCCAAGCCCCGCAGCGCGCCGGATCATCGGCTCGTAGAGCTTCTCCCAGAACGACGCCGGCCACATGAAGGTCTTGTAGTAGAACCCGGCCGAGAACACGGGAGAGAGAAGGCTGTTGACGGCGAGAAAATCAAATCGCAACGACGGGAAGCGATTTTGGCTCGTGGCTTCGAGACCATCATAGAGTTCGGTAACGGTCGCCTTGGTATTCGGCTCGCGGCGGGCGCCGGTGCGCAGTTCAACAAGCGCGCTCGGATCTTCCGAACCCGACGTCAGGATGCCGCGCGGGCGGTGGTATTTGAACGAGCGGCCGACCAGGTGGACGCCGTTTGCCAGCAGCGCCGACGCGAGTGTATCGCCGGCGAAACCTTCGTACGGGATGCCGTCGAACGTGAAGCTGAATGTCTTTGAGCGGTCGACAACGCCACGACCTGCAAGCCGGAATGCTTGGTTTTCACTGGTCATGCTGCACCTGTTGTCGAATTGACGCGTTCGAGAGCCACGTCCTGAGCCGCCTTCACGTCGGAAATTTCGTGCGTGCGCGTGTCGCGCGTAACGACCAGCCATGCGTGACATCCGGCTTGGTGATACCAGAGCTCTTGCGTCGGCCCGGCGATATTCCGCCGCTCGTAAGCGTAGGTGTAAAAGGCATCGGCGGCGTCGGCCGCAGCCGGGTCGGGGCGCGTTACGCTCGCGTCGCCGAGATACGAGAATTCGTCAAGGGCACGTTCGCCGCAATGCGGGCAGCTGATGCGCATGGTTTTAAGCCTTCAGTGCAGATTGGGTTGATTGCCCATGCCCTTTTCATCGACCATGTGGCCGGTGCGGAAGCGGTCAAGGCGATAGGCGCGCGCAACGGCATGCGGTTCGTTCCGCGCGATCAGGTGTGCGAAGCAGAGGCCCGCGGCGGGCGTTGCTTTGAAGCCGCCGTAGCACCAGCCTCCGTTGAGATAGAGCCCGCTGATCGGCGTGTGATCGATGATGGGCGAGCCGTCCATGCTCATATCCATGATGCCGCCCCACGAGCGCAGCAGGCGCACGCGGCCGATGCGCGGCATCAACGCCATGCCGCCCTCGATGACGTCCTCGACGACAGGCAGGTTGCCCCGCTGCGCATAGGAATTGTAACCGTCGAGGTCACCACCGAACACGAGGCCGCCCTTGTCGGACTGGCTGATATAGAAGTGACCAGCGCCGAACGTGACGACACCGTCGATGAAAGGCTTGATGCCTTCCGTCACGAACGCCTGCAGCACATGGCTTTCGAGGGGCAGATTGAGTCCCGCCATTGAGGCCACACGCGACGAGTTGCCGGCGCAGGCAAGGCCAACCTTGCGCGCGCCGACGAAGCCGCGCGATGTCTCGACGCCTTCGATGCGTCCGTTCGTGATACGAAAACCGGTGACTTCCGTATTCTCGATGATGTCGACGCCGTGCTGGTCGGCGCCGCGAGCGTAACCCCAGGCTACCGCGTCATGGCGAACCGTACCGCCGCGCCGCTGCAGCAACCCGCCTTTGATCGGGAACCGGGCGTTGTCGTAGTTGAGCCAAGGGTACATCCGCTGGACCGCATCGCGATCGAGAAGCTCGGCATCGACGCCGTGCATTCGCATGGCGTTGCCGCGCCGGACGTAGGCATCGCGCTGGCCGTCAGAGTGGTAGAGGTTGAGGACGCCGCGCTGCGAGACCATCGCATTGTAGTTGAGGTCTTGCTCCAGCCCTTCCCACAGCTTCATGCTGGTTTCGTAGAAGGGAATGTTGCCCGGCAGCATGTAGTTCGAGCGGACAATTGTGGTATTACGTCCGACGTTGCCGGAGCCGATCCAGCCCTTTTCGATGACGGCAACGTTCGATAGCCCGTAGCGCTTGGCGAGGTAATACGCCGCCGCAAGGCCATGTCCGCCACCGCCGACGATCACGACGTCGTAGTTCGGTTTCGGAGTGGCTTTACGCCAGGCGGGTTTCCAGCCGGTTTGGCCGCGAAGGGCCTCTGTGAGAACTGAAAATATCGAATAGCGATCGGACGGCATGGCTGTCTCTAATCCTCGGCGCGGATGGTCCGGAGCGTCCCTTTGATTTACGATTGACTTATACATCAGCCGATAATTGACCTTAACATAAGTGATACTTATTGTGCGTCGGCATGACCGCACGCATCAGCCGTCTCCCGTTCGATCTTCACGCGCTGGAAGCATTTCTGGCCGTCTGCGAAGCACGTTCGATGGCCGCCGCCGCCAAGAAGCTGGCGCTGACCCAGCCCGCCGTCTCGCAGGCGATTGCCGATCTCGAAACGAGAATGCGCGTAAAGCTCTTTGATCGCAGCGTCCGGCCGATCGCGCTGACGCCGGCGGGCGAGGTCATGCGCCAGCGCGCTTCGGCGCTGATTTCCGAGGCCCGGCAAATCACGTCCGCCATACGCCACACGGCGCGCGGCCGCCTGGCGCTCATCCGGGCAGGCTTGGTGGATAGCCTATCGCGCGCGCTGTCGGGGCCGGTCGCAGCGTTCCTGTCCGAGCACGCCGAGCAGGTCTCGATCCAGTCGGGTCTGACGTCGGCTCATGCCGGCGCGCTGCTGACGCGCAACCTCGATCTTTTCATTGGCGTCGATGATATGAGCGACGTCGAAGGCCTTGATCGCTTCGATCTCGTGAGCGAGCCCTATATCCTTCTCCTTCCATCGAAGGCCAAAATTCCGCGATCGGTGGAAGACTTAGAGCAATGCGCAGATAAGTTGCCGTTCTTACGCTATAGTGCCCGTTCCCGGACAGGTATAGATATAGAGCGTCACCTCCGTCGCTTGAATCTCGATCTGCCGCCGGGGCTGGAATTCGATACGCCCTTCGGCGTGACGGACATGGTCGCGCGGGGTAAGGGTTTCGCGATTTCAACGCCGATTTGCATCGCTGAAGCGGGCGTCGGCGAAAGCGGGATCCGCGCGGCGCCGCTCCCCGGCCCAAGTCTTAAGCGAACGCTCACCCTGGTCAGCCGCAGGCAGGAACTCGGAACGCTGCCGCGTGATCTGACGCGGGCCTGCAAGACGATCCTCGACACATCCATTCTCGATGGCCTGCGCAAGGCGATGCCGTGGCTGCGCGATCAACTGAAGTAGCGGCCTTGGCAAACCCGGATAGGATTTAGAGTCATTGTAATGTCTCTGCGCTGTTGCGCCGCGATGTGCACGCCCCCGTTTGGGCCTTATTTTTCCCAAGTTTCATAGACTTTACGTCGCGTTGGCGGCGGGGCCGGGACGGAGTACCTAGCTCGCGGGCGTTGGTGAATGAAGCGGCGGTAGATGACTCTGCAAGTCATCATTATTCGGGCAGACGGCGCACTCGCGGAAACCGAGGACGTGCGTTGGCGTGCTTTTGCGCAAGCCTTTGCCGAGTCCGATTACGAGTGGACCTGTGACCGCGAGGCATTCACCTTAACCTCCAAGCTCGGCAGCAGCGAAGCGCGGATGGCGCATTACGTTCGCTCGCTTCTTCGCGGTCGGCCCGAAACCCACGACGTCATGCTTCTCATTCGCGCGATGCATCGTCGGGCATCAAAGATTTTCTGCGAGCTGTTGGCGAGTTCGCGGATCGAACCGCGTGTCGGTGTGCGCGATCTGATCGTAACGGCACGCGCCGAAGGTCTCCGCCTCGCGCTCGCTTCGATGTTGACGTGCCGCGAAACGGATAAGCTTCTGGACACGGTGCTTGGCCAGCGCGGGCGCGAAGTGTTCGATCTCGTCATTGCCGATGATGCGGCTTATGGCGACGATTGCCAGCGTTTGTATCAAGATGCGCGTGCGAAGATCGGCATCGACCCGACACACTGCCTCGTCATCGAAGCTTGTCGTCCCGGTACGCAAGCCGCGAAGGACGCGAACTTTCCCGTCATCACGACGCGGAGCGCCTATTGCCGGGAGACGCCTGCATTCAGCGCTGGCGATACCGTCGTCGTCGAAAACCTGACGGATCTGATCGGGCCGGATCATAGTCGCCTCGACCCGCTCACCGCCGAGGATCGAGCCTCTCTTTTGTCGTCACTGCACCGCTTGCATTCGGGCAATTGTAAAGGATTGGCCGATCTCGACTGGAGTCATTCGATGCGCGTCTCGGATATTCTGAAGTCCAAAGGCTCGGCCGTTAAAACCGTCGCGGCGAACGCAACGATGCGAGCCCTCGCTCAAGCGTTTAGAAAAGAGGCCGTCGGCGCCATGCTGGTTCTCGACGCGCAGGGCAAGCTTCAGGGCATTATCTCCGAACGCGATCTTGCGCGCGGAGTCGATGAGTTCGGCAGCGACCTCACGGAAATGCGCGTCTCGGATTTGATGACGCGCTCGGTCGTGACCTGTGCGCCGGAGGATAGTGTCGCGATCGTCGCCAATGTCATGACGCAAAGGCGAATTCGCCACCTTCCGGTCGTCGTCGATGGCGCCGTCGTCGGCCTCATCAGCATCGGCGACGTGCTGAAATATCGTTTGGACGAGGTGCAACTCGAAGCCAGCGTTTTGAGAGACGTCGCTCGCGCGCGCCGCTAATCCGTAATCCGTTCGGATCGGGCGTGCCGCCACCAGCTTGCGGCAAGCTCCGCGTGGCAGACAAAGCCTATGCTGGATCCGAATTATCTCGACGCGATAAAAAAATTCGAAGGCTATTCCGCCGAGGCCCGCTGGGATTACGCGCAGAATAGCAACGGCTATGGAACGCGCGCCCGTTATGCCGGCGAGGTCATCGACAAAGCCGAAGCCGAGCGGCGCTTCAAGGACGCCGTAAACCACGCAGCGGATTTCGTGGACAAGGTCGCGCCCGGCCTCGATGACGGCAGCAAGGCGGCGCTCACGTCGTTGACATACAACGCGGGGACGGCCTGGGCCCAGAGCGGTTTGGGCGAAGCCATCGCCACAGGCGATATGAACAAGGCCCGCTCCCTCTTTTTGCAATATAATAAGGCTGGCGGCGCCGTCGCCGATGGTCTTGTTCAGCGGCGGCTTCAGGAAGTCACGTGGTTCGGGCAAGGGGCGACCGCCGCCGAGGACCAATTTCCGAGTTTCTCGTCGGAGATCTCATCAGCCGCGCCGGAGCAAACGGCCGCGTCGCCACTCGAACCGGCGGCACGCGAATTGACGCCCGTGTCATCGAGCGTTGTGCGCTTGGCAAAGAGCGAGACAAACCCACCGCCTTCGTCTGCGCGGGCGTTTGCCGATCTGACGAGCGATCCTGCGCTGTTGGCCCTGCTCGTCGGGCACCTCGGCAAAAGCCAGCCGACACGCAATACCAATGAAGATGAAGCGGCAAAGCCCGAGACGCGCACCCAAAACATCTGATTGCGCGCTGATAGCTCAATGAAGAGCCCATACGGCCACGAGTACGATCAGCCCAATGATGCCCGCGGCGAATCCTGCGGCCCGCAGAACGAAGGCAGTG